>NZ_JAHRFC010000050.1:4481-39753 GCF_020883015.1 Microcoleus sp. CAWBG640 | reverse complement strand
GCACAGGTGGCCCTGGTTACAAAATTAACTGCGAAATCAACTCCCACAAACATTTGGCAGGAACTTTATCGATGGCCCACGCAGGCAAAAATACGGGTGGTAGCCAATTCTTTATTTGCCATTCTCCCCAGTCTCATCTAGATGGAGTTCACACAACTTTTGGTCAAACTGAGGATATGTCTGTAGTCAATGCTATCCGCCAAGGCGACAAGATTATTTCGGTGAAAATCGAGCCTTAATTCTCAGTATTGAGTTGCGTTTGTAGTAAGGACGAACAGTCCTTATTACAAGCAATATCAGTTGCAGATAACTTGAAATAAAATTTATTTTCATCACAAGTAATCTCTAATCTATTTAATCCTATTTCTACATATTTTTCTTGTAATTCTATTCCGACTGACTTTCTATTAAGCTGTTTAGCAACAAATGATGTGGTAAAAGTTCCAGAAAATACGTCTAATACGATGTCTCCCTCATTACTACTTGCTTTGATAATTCGTTCTAACAAAGATGTGGGTTTTTGGCTAGGATGATCTTCGTATTGGGGCATACGATATCTGACTCTGGGAAACTCCCATACATTACCTGGAACTTTTTCAGAATTATATACTGATGGTGTAGACTTGCGGTAATCAATTAGTTTTCTGACAGCTCCAGTTTTTGCTTCAACCAGAATATCTGAGGAATTAAATGTATAATTTCGTTTGTCTTTGACACAATATAAAATAGGTTCGTACAGAGAACCGTAATATTTTTTGGCTTGGACTCCCGAACTGTCATAATACCACACTATTCGAGAAAGAATTGTTAAACGATCGCGCAAATATATATCAAAGTAAGGCATACATTGAGTGGAAGCCATCAGATACAAGCTGCCGTTAGGTTTGAGCTTATTAATACATAAATTTAACCAAGTATAACTCCATTCTAAATAATCGCTTTCTGATTCCCACTTGTCTTTAAAGCCATCGAAGTTTTTGCCAATATTATAGGGAGGGTCGGCAAAAATCAAATCAATTGAGTTGTCTTTGATTTCATGAGAAAGGACTTCTAGCGCATCTCCCAAAATTAGTTTATGTCCGTCTAATTCAAAGATTTTCATTTTGCCTAACCTGTTTTAATCAATATGCGTTATTGTCAGCTAGAGTTGGATAATTACTACAAATACTCAATACAGTTCATATTTTAGTAAAGTACAAGGAATGGAACCGTTAAAAACAGGAATTCGCTTGGATGTTCTCAGACCAACCTGTTTTCCCAACTCCTTATTTCCCGTCAAAATAAACGCATTCCAACCTTTAAAACGCTGCTTGAAAATATCCCCTAACATCTTATAAAGTTCTCCCAATTCCTTCGCATCGCCTAGCCTTTCTCCGTAGGGAGGATTGCAAATGAGAACGCCACTGTCTGCGGGTGGTTCCAACTCAGATAACTCGGTGTGAGCAAACTCTATCTTACCCGAAAGACCTGCTTGCTGTGCATTGATGCGAGCTTGGGTTAACATATCAGAATCGCGATCGCATCCTGCAACCACTTGCTGAAGTTCCGGTAATTCGCTATTCTCGGCTTCAGCCCACAATTTATCCCATAAGGGTTCGTCAAAATCTCGCCAACTCATAAATCCAAACTTGTCTCGAAACAATCCCGGCGCAATATTCAAACCCTTTAAACTAGCTTCCAAAGGTAAAGTTCCCGAACCACACATGGGGTCTAAAAAAGGTAAATCTGGTGTCCATTCTGCCATGTCTAACAACGCCGCAGCTAGGGTTTCTTTTAAGGGTGCCATACCCATTGCGGGCCGATATCCCCGTCGGTGCAAACTGCCGCCAGAACTGTCTAAACTTAAGATAGCTCTATCTCGATGAATGTGAATATTAATCAGCAAATCGGGATTTTCTACATCCACACTCGAACGCTTGTTAAATTGATGGCGCTGTTGGTCGGCGATCGCATTTTTGACCTGCAAAGCTGTAAAATGAGTGTGGTTCAATTTCTCATTGCCACCCGTACAGTTGACTGCTAAAGTATTGTCAGCATCCAAAAACTCATCCCAAGAGATTTTCTGGACTGCGCGGTACAGCATATCTGAGTTGTAACACTGGAATTCGGCGATGGGTACTAGGACTCGAAAAATGGTTCTAGACCACAGATTTACACGATACAATAAAGCGCGATCGCCCGAAAAGTACACCCCAGTAAAATCTGGCTGCACATTCTCGGCTCCTAATTTTTCTAATTCTTGGGCGGCAATATTTTCTAATCCGCGCGCCACTGTAGCAAAGTATTGATTCATTAGTTAATGGGGAATGGGGAATGGGGAATGGGGCATTGGGTAATTTGGTAAGGGGTAATGGGTAATTGGTAAGGGGTAATTTGTTGTTTATTATTTGTTGTTTGTTACTACTGAGAACAGAGAATAGGCAACGGACAAGGGACAACTGATAACTGACTGATGACTATAGTAGCTGGTTTTAATCCTAAGTTATCAGAAATAATAATCTACCTTAAGGTAGATGCGTCCCCTCCCCAAAATTTTGAACTTCCTGGGACTTGCAGCCCCAGCCACCGGAATACATACCCACAAAGCCCTGAAACCTATAGCACAAAAAGAGTACAGGTTTCACGGTTAATTCAATTTTGCACTCTGGGCGATCGCATTAGAAATCATGCTGGAATTTCTAACTGCATAAATATGTGCGGAATTCCCAGGAATTCAAAGGGATTGTCTTGTTCGGAGAATCCTATTTTTTGGTAAAATTTAATGGCGTTAATTCGAGACATAAGTCTGACAGATTTGAGATTTTTTTGCTGAGCTTTGACGATTAAGTTTTCAATTAATTTAGTGCCAATTCCCTGATTTTGAAATTCAGGAAGCACGGCAACGTAGCTGATGTTTCCTACTCCTGGGGATGATTCGCGCAGTCGCGCTGAAGCAATAATTTGGCGATCGCATATTCCAACTAAATGAACAGCGCCATCTTCGTGATTGTCTCTTTCGCTACCCTTTTCCATGCCTAGGGGCGATCGCAAAACCAGCCAGCGCTGATGGAACATTTTTTCTAATTCTTGTTGGTTGTTAACTTCGCGGATATCTATTTGCAGCATTTTTCGATTAGATTAAAGAGGTAGATTCCAATTTACCCTTGGGTGGGGGCGGGTTTATTTAGATTGTCGATTATTGGCAATGATTGTTGGTAAAACCCGCCCCTACAAATTCTGGGAAATTTTGGGTTACAAACTATCAGTAATACTGGTAAAATTAAAGGCTTTCACGCGCACTGCTGGTACTACACTACCGCCATAACGTTTCACTTCGCTAAGGGCATCTACATCCCGCAACATATCAGGTAAAACTTGATTGAAACGCAAGTTCTTAATCGGGTAAGCAATCTTGCCGTTTTCAATCCAAAAAGTACCGTCACGAGTCATTCCTGTTACTTCCGATGTCTTGGGATTTACGTAGTTGACGTACCAAGCTCGACTGACGAAAATTCCGCGCTCAGTTTGAGCAATTATATCTGCTAAACTTTGGTCGGAACCTGTCATCACGATCGGGTAATAAGCACCCTTTGATTCTTTACCTTTTTGGGCTGCCCAATAGCGGGAATAAGACAAGCTTTGAGGGATGCCATTTTTGATGATTTCCAAATAGTTATTGCTTAATCCATCGCCGAAAAAATTACCCGATCGCAATAAAGGATGTGCCGGATCGCGCTGTACTTGCACCAGGGGGCTGAAAAGTTGTTCGCCCGCGCGGTTTCCCACGGGTTTTCCGGTTTCATCTGCGATCGACATAAACGATCGCCCTTCATCCGCCGCCCTCGCATCCATCCCCCAAATTACCCAGGGTAGCAAATCCGCAAACGCCGCACCCTCAAAGATTACAGGATAAATGCCGGGAGTGATTTCGCGGGGATTTCGGGATGCGATCGCGCGATCGACTACTTGTTGGGCTAATTGGGCGATCGACAGTTGACTAATACTCCAAGCTGTGATTTCACTCCAGCTAGAACCGTTGTCAATGCGAGTAGTAAAGCTGAAATTCGCCTCTGTAGAATGGTTGCAGGCGCGGAGTCCGGTGCTGGAGGCGATCGCATACAATGACGCCTCAGTGCTCAAAGTACCGGAAGCATTAGCACCTGCTTGTGAGGCGATCGCGCAAGCCTGCTGTACCATTTCTGCCCGTGCTATAGGCGATGCAGCGGCTGTTGCTTCGTCAAAGGCCGCCGGGGGCAAATCGTAGGTTTGAGGGGGTAACAGTGGCATCCATTCGGGGTCTGCGGGGGCAATTTTGGCTAACTCTTCAGAGCGTTTGACAGTTTGGGCGATCGCATCTTCGTCAAAATCCGTCACCGCAGCGGAGGCACTTTTGTTACCGAAATAGCTAGTAATGTTCAGGCTAAATACAGTTTTGCTGATATTTTGGCTGATTTGATTTTCCGAGAATCGGGAAAGAGATTCTTCGCCAGTATAGAGACTGACAAATACTGCTTCAGCTTCGGATTGTTTGACTACTTTTTCTACCAAAGATAAGGCTTGGTCTTCACTTAAAATTGCAGGCGATGTCGTTACTATCATAAATCTGAATTATTCATCTCCGAGTTCTCTCTGTGTTCTCTGCGCCCTCTGTGGTTAAATCATTCCGAATTAAGAATTTCCCCCAATTTGAATATCCCTCACCCGCACCGGTACACAAGCATGAGTCATTTGAGCTACCTGCATCGGTTCACCTTTACCACACATATTCGTACCACACTGTACCCGTTCTGAAGCAGGTCCGATCGCATCTATTTGATTCCAGAAATCCGTGCTCATCGAATGATAAGTTACATCCTTCAACATTCCCACAACTTTACCCTTTTCCACCTTCCAGAAAGCATCGCCACCGAATTGAAAATTACGCCGCTGCTGATCGATGGAAAAACTGCCCACACCGTCGATTAAAATCCCATCTTCCGTATCAGCAATCATCTCATCCAAAGTAGCAGTATGACTACCGCCATCCGGGCCCGGTTCCAATCCCAAATTAGGAATTCTGACCATCGGCACGCTCGACCAACTATCAGCGCAGGCAGAACCGTTGCTGGTGGCACGTCCGAGGCGATATGCTGTTTCTCTATCAGTTAGATAATCAACTAAAATGCCATCCTTGACAACGTACCAATCCTGTGATTTTACGCCCTCATCATCGTAACCCATTGTACCGCGACCGGCTGGTTGAGTGCGATCGCACTTGAAGTTCACCCAAGGTGCGCCGTATTGCAGTTTATTCAACTTATCGGTAGTAGCAAAACTCGTACCCGCGAAATTAGATTCGTAGCCATAAACTCGGTCTAATTCCGTTGGATGTCCGACGGATTCGTGGATGGTCAAAAATAAATTTGTCGGCTTGAGAATCAGGGACTTGCAAATACCTGGCGCTGCTTTTGGAGCGGCGACTTTCTCAATTGCTTCGGCAGCAACTCTATCTATTTGACTCAGCAAATCAGTTGGGTTAATATGTTCGTAACCCAGATTTAAGGGCGGGCGTTCGTATTCGCGACTTTGGGCATCGCCGCCCGCAATTGCCGTACAGCTAAAGCCCGGATAACTGCGGTAAATGGTTTGTTCGATTAGCGAACCTTCCGTAGAAGCGAAAACCTTATCTTCGTGGTTGAATTGCAGAAAAGAATAAGCTTTTTTGATACCTCTATCGCCATGAGTTAACAGTTGTGTGTTAATATTTAGTAGGAGTTCGGCTTTGTCAGCGACTGGTACAGAAAACGGGTCAATGGCGATCGGAGTAATGTAGCGATCGACATATTTGTCAACAGGCACCAACCGCACCGGTTCTTTTTGAGTCAAACGACTACCTTTGGCGATTTCTACAGCCAAAGCCACAATTCTAGCCACCTCAGCCGCTGTACGATTGTGACTGGCAGCAAAGCCCCAGGCCCCATCCAGGAGTACCCGCACACCAAAACCAGAACTAACATTATCAGAGATATTGCTTAAAGAGCGATCGCGCGCGTACAGACTCTGCCTTCGGTAAGCACAAAAACGCACATCACCGTATTCACAACCCGATTTCTTAATCAAATCTACGGCTAAACTTGCTAACTCTTGAGCCGAGACTGTTGCGGTTAATTGCACCATGTTTATGAGTCTGTTTTTAAGAATTATCAATCATTATAGCGCTACTATCGAAGTATTTTCCTAATCAACACGGCGATACCCAGCATTAACCAGCCATAGGATTTATATTGTTTCCGGTTACATCGGAATGATTTAACCGCAGAGAACACAGAGGACACAGAGGGAGAGAATAGAGTTCTGAATAATTCCGATGCTACCGGATTTGATATTAACCGCGAAGGCGCTCTTGACGCGAAGGAAGAGAAGAGAGAGTTTAATACAGGACGATAAAGAGAGAATTTGCTATAACTCGCCGACAATTTGCTATGCTTTGCGATACTTTTTACGCTCGCGGTTTCCACCGCGCTGGATATTAGGAATCCCCGTACTTTGAGGTACGGGGATGATGTCAAGTCAAGGCTTGAATCAGTTAGCAACAATTGCGATCCAGATTTGCGTCTTGCCAGGATTATGGGATGTTTGATTTCACCCTTTTTTTAATTCACCAACAGTCTCTTTCAACCGCCTGGTTTAGGGCTTAGTCGTAGTCGCCGTCGGCTTCTTTTGAGAGTTATTCAGTCCATTGAGAAACATGGGCACAAACTTCTCCACAAAAGCCTGGGGGTCACGGTTCCAGGCCCGCTGAGCCACATCAACCCTAGTCATCTGCAAATCCGGGGCCAGCAAAGTTCCAGCCAACCGTTCCATCAAGTATTGGGGCCGTTCCCACATAGGCATCGTGTTAGCAATATCCACCAAGCGGGTGACACGGCGCAGTTCTGCCCCCAGCATGATATCCATTCCCGATGCAAATGCAGCTTGTTCGATCGCCGCATACTTGCGCTTCGCCTGTTCCACCTTCTGGGCGTGGGCTGGACTCTTGGCCGCTATGTTTCCCAACCACCGATTTCCCCAGCGGACGTGGCCTGCTTCTTCGGGAAAAATCTTTTCGATAGTTTCGCGGATTTTGACGTTTTCGTCAGTTTGCGGAGCATTTTTCAGGGCGTGGATGTGCGCTCCGAAGTATTCGCAGCCCCGCTTTTCGGTGACATTAATCGCCGCTAGGGAAGAAATTACAAAATCTTCGCGGTCCTTGGTGGGGTCTTTCTGTTCGCTGTCGAACAGTCTTTCAAACTCGTCGATGTAGGATACTCCCGGCGGCTTGCCCACATTTTGGCCCAAGTCTACCAGCAAGTCAGTCAGCCACATGGCGTGCCGCGCTTCGTCGGAAATGTGCCGGGAGAGGTCGCGCACGAGTTCGGCTGGTTCCCCGTCTAGCTGTTCGATCAAGTCGGTGAGGTCTTTGCAACTGCGCTGTTCGCTAAAGCGGTAGCGGTTGAGAGTGATCAGGTGAATTTCGCGATCGCGCACGACTTGAGCTAAAACTTCACGGGCTCCCATGCCGTTGCGAAGCTTGCGGGGATAAGCTACGGTCATTGTTTTATGTTTTTTTGTAAAGATACCTTTAGGATTGTAACGCAGTTTTTGAGATTCCTAATTCACTCGCAGGGTAGAAGTTTTTTGGTAAGTAACTTTAACTCTTATAGTTGTTGGTTATTTGTTATTGGTTATTGGTTATTGGTTATGGGTTATTTGTTATTTGTTATTTGTTATTTGTTATGGGTTAGGACTTACGCAAAAAACCCGGTTTATGAAGGTCCTTACCTCTTTTGACTTTGAGGGCGATCGCCACAAACCGGGTTTTTTAGGTTAATAGTCCGTCCAGGACAGACGAACTATCTAACAGTCGTAGTACAAAGCAAACTCGTAGGGGTGAGGACGTAACCGCATGGGGTTAACTTCATTATCGAGTTTGTAAGAAATCCAAGTTTTGATGAAATCTTCGCTAAATACCCCAGTATCAGTCAAGAAAGCATGGTCTTTTTCCAAAGCTTCCAGAGCACCTTCCAAGGAACCGGGAGTCGAAGGAATTTTGCTCAATTCTTCCGGGGATAAATCATAGATATCCACATCCAAAGGTTCGCCCGGATCGATTTGATTCTTGATGCCATCTAAGCCCGCGCACAGCATGGCTGCAAAGGCTAAATAGGGGTTAGAACTGGCATCGGGACAGCGGAATTCTAAGCGTTTGGCTTTCGGGTTAGTTCCCGACAAGGGAATCCGTACTGAGGCCGATCGATTTCCTTGAGAATAAGCTAAGTTTACAGGCGCTTCAAAGCCTGGAACCAACCGTTTATAGGAATTAGTTGTGGGATTGGTGATTGCCAAAAGTGCCGGGGCGTGCTTGAGAATACCGCCGATGTAATGCAGTCCCATTTGACTGAAACCAGCATATTGGTCGCCAGCAAATAACGGTTGACCGTCTTTCCAAATTGACTGGTGAACGTGCATCCCGGAACCATTGTCGTTAAACAATGGTTTGGGCATGAAGGTGATGGTTTTGCCGTATTTTCTGCCGACGTTTTTGATGACGTATTTGTAAGTTAACAAATAGTCTGCGGCTTTGACTAAAGTGTCAAAGCGGAAGCCGAGTTCGCACTGGCCACCGGTGGCGACTTCGTGGTGGTGTTTTTCAATGGGTACGCCACATTTTGCCATTGTCAGCAGCATTTCCGTTCTCATGTCTTGAGAGGTATCGGTTGGTGCTACTGGGAAATAACCTTCTTTGTAACGTGGTTTGTAGCCGAGGTTGCCGCCCGGTTCTTCTTTGCCGGAATTCCAACGTCCTTCTACAGAGTCTACATAGTAATAGCCACTGTTTTGGGTTTGGTCGAAGCGAACATCGTCAAAAATGAAGAATTCTGCTTCCGGGCCAAAAAATGCGGTATCGCCGAGACCGGTGCTAACTAAGTAGTCTACGGCTTTTTGGGCTATGGTGCGGGGACATCGGCTGTAGGGTTCGCCTGTGCGTGGTTCTTTAATGCTGCAAATGAAGCTGATGGTGGGTTCTGCCATGAACGGGTCGATCCAAGCGGTGGTAGGATCGATGACCATTGTCATGTCTGATTCGTTGATGGCTTTCCAGCCCCGAATGCTGGAACCGTCGAAGGGTACGCCGTCTGTGAAGGCTGTTTCGTCGATTTGGTCGTGGAACAGGGATAGGTGTTGCCAGATCCCCGGCATATCGATGAATTTGAGGTCAACGATCTGGATGTTATTTTCTTTTATGTAGTTTAAGGCTTCTTGGGGTGTCTGGAACATGGCTTACTCCTGATATTGGTTTGGTCTGGGCGATCCTGCAACGAGTGCTTCGCTAACGGCAGATTTCAGACTATGTGGCCGATAATAGGCATTCATTACTGGTTTTTTTGTATCTTTCAATACATTTTTTTCAAAAACGATCGGGTTGCCACACAGTTTCCTGGTCTTCTGTTGTCCATTTTCGGCTGAAGATACAAGGTATGCGACAAAATTTTGGTGGTTCGGTCGGGGATTTATTACCGTCCATCAAAATCCTATCTCAAATCTTAATCAAAGGCCGATTTGTAGTAGTCTACAATAGGCGGTCTGTCTCAGATAGCAAAGTATTGATAAAGATTTTTGGGAGAGAAACTTATGCGCGATGCAGTGACGAGTCTGATTGAAAATTATGATGTTGCTGGTAGGTATTTAGACCGAGATGGTATCGATCGGTTGAAATCTTATTTTGCAACGGGTACAGCACGAGTACAAGCAGCAGCAGCAATTAACAGTAATGCAGCGGCTATTGTCAAGCAAGCTGGTATTCAATTATTCGCTCAACAACCGGAACTAATCCGTCCGGGTGGAAATGCTTACACGACTCGTCGCTATGCGGCTTGTCTGCGGGATATGGACTACTACTTGCGCTATGCTACTTACGCTCTAGTGGCTGGCAGTACAGACGTGCTTGATGAGCGGGTTCTGCAAGGGCTACGGGAAACTTACAATTCACTGAGTGTACCCATTGGCCCGACGGTGATGGGGATCGGGATTATGAAGGAAATGGTTAAGGCTCAAGTTCAAGCTGCTGGCTTGACTGTGGGGCCTTTTCTGGAACAGCCTTTTGATTACATGATTCGCGAATTGAGCGAACAGGATATCTAAGTCAGTTTGCTAGTGATTGGTAATTGGTAGTGGCGCTTCGCCACTCTCCAATGTCGATTGTTAAATTTTGTCAATTTTGACTTGATAACTAGCAGTTTGATGAATTTAAATTTAAGCCCTTGATATTGCAAAGAGACTGGTAATTTTTTGCCAGTCTTTTTTCAAAAAAAAAGGAACTTGTGCTGATGGGTTTGTGTAAATTGGGTCGATCGCATCACAGTATTAAAGGCGGAGAGCGTTGTTCAAGGACTAAAAATCGCCGATACGTCCCCAGACGAGACATTTGTCCAGGGGAATTTTTGTTTGGCGACGATCGACTTGTTCGACAGTGGTTGCTTCTACATCCCCATTAGGGTAGAGAATATGAACTATCTTACCGCTGACAAATGCCAGAGGATTGTCTTGACAATTGTCCATATTTTTGATAGGGAAATTAAAGTTTTTCATGGTAGATCGATACAGGTTTAATCAGTCCAAAATAGGGCATTGGTTGACAAAAGCATTTAATTTGTAACGGTTTGACCCATTGTTACATCATCTGTTCGTCACCAAGGTTTCAGTGTGATCGTACCAAGGTATATCTGTGATAAAACTAGACACACCCCGTGATAGAAGTCACCAAAATAGGGGTGAGGGGGAACACCCCTCACAGGATTTTGGTTTAGTCCCGATCCTGACGGCTTTTGACCAGTTGTTTGGGAGATGTCTAATAAACTATTGTTAACCCGATCTTTAAACCTTAAAAACCTTGGCAAAACAACGACTAGACACTTTATTAGTCAACCTAAATTTGTGTACTTCCCGACAACAAGCTCAAGCTTTGATTCGCACAGGAAAAGTAGCAGTCAACCAGCAGGTAGTTGACAAACCGGGCACAGAGGTTGATATTTCAGCCCAAATTCAAATTAAAGAGCGATCGCGCTACGTTTCTAGAGGTGGCGACAAATTAGCTAAAGCATTAGAAGTTTTTGCGATTCCCGTTACAGATAGAATTTGTCTCGACGGCGGCATTTCCACAGGGGGTTTTACCGACTGTTTGCTGCAAGCGGGCGCAGCCAAAGTCTATGGGATAGATGTGGGTTACGGTCAAGCAGATTGGGGATTGCGGAACGATCCGAGGGTAATTTTGAAAGAACGCACCAATTTGCGCTACATGACGGCTACAGAGCTCTATGGCGACTCTCAGCGAGCAGATTTGGCAGTAGTAGATGTGTCGTTTATTTCCCTGGATAAAGTTTTACCAGCGCTGTGGGAGTTGTTAGCACCACCGCGAGAAGCCGTGTTGCTGGTAAAGCCACAGTTTGAAGTTGGGCGCGAGAGAGTGGGGAAAAAAGGCGTAGTGCGAGACTCCGCCACCCAAGCCGATGCGATTTTCCAAGTGTGGAAAGCAGCCACTGCTTTAGGATGGGAACAACGCGGCTTAACTTGGTCGCCTTTACTTGGCCCGGCTGGCAATATCGAGTATCTTTTATGGTTGGGGAGCGATCGTCAACAGCAGTCGGAGCAAAATGCTGTGGAAGATAGTGTGATGAAAGAACGGATCACAGAAGTGACAAAGGGGGCTAAAGGGGAACTGATCGATAAATTTTAGACCTAGCAACCTTCGGATGTGGGACTTCTTAACGATAGATTGTTCAACGATGAGATATGATGACCTCTGCCTCCTGCTATACTTCAACTTGGCTAGCGTACAACAATTTTTAGAGTTTATACGGGAGAAATAAAAAAATTGAGTTCAATGATAAATCGGTTTTTTAACCTTTTACTTAACTAATAATTTCATGCAGTCATTCAAACAAGTTGGTTCGCTTTTTTTGTACCTGTTAGGTGCTATCGGCTATATAGCTAGTGCAGCGATGATTGTGGGGATTTCAGTGCTGATCAAATTTGTCGCCCTGATGTTGGCAGATAAAATTTTATATACTATTTTTATTATCGGCGATTTGTTGAGAGGCATCGAAGTTATTGAATTATTAAATATCTTAGTGTTTGCTTTCATCGGCATGGGGTTTGGTTTGGCTACCCGACTTTTAAAACCTGAATATTGTCGCCAAGTTAGTGCTATTTTGTTGATTTTGATAGTCCCCTTTGTGTTCATGAGTACGCCGATAATTCGCTACAATTCTTGGTTAGATAAAGTTGAAGAATCAGAGAATTTATCGCCGGATGAAGCTACGAAAATAACTAACTTATTTTTGAAAAAACAGATAGGAGTTCCCGGATTCTTTGGTTATTATTTATATACAGGTCAGTTTCCAGTGATTCCTACGACTCAATCACAGATGAAAGACCTCGATAGCTTTGAAAAAAAAGTTAACTCCCGATTTGTGCAGTTAACAGGTGCTGCGCCCACTATTGTTTCTTGGTCGATGTTGATTTGTTTTTGGCTGATTAGAATATTTTATTTTTGTATAGCAGTAATTGCGACAATTGCTCATTTTAGGCAAGGTGTTGTCATCGCTAGAAGGTAAGATGTTAATTTTTTTTACCAATTTTTAAATCTTGTTGTAGGCGATGGACAATTGTATCACGTTCTATGGTACCAAGAATTTCTTGAATTACCGTATCTTGTCCCAAGGGGCCCCAAGTGCAGCCTTTTTCTAAATAAACTTGGGCGGCACGACCCACAGCATAGGTTCCGTAAGCTGCTAAACTAGCTTGAGTTACCGCAACTCCTGCAAAAGTAGAAAAGCCTATTTGAGGAGCAGCAATCGCCGCGCTTTTCCCGAATCCCAACAAAAAACTACTACCTAATTCTCCCAAAAGTACGCCACCGGCACTCGAAAAAATAGTTTGCCAAAGTTTCCCCGCTTCATAGCCAGTCATGGGTAAACCGTAAAGTCTCGATAAAGAGCGAATTAAGGCTAAATCAGCGACAGTTGCTCCCATGACATCGAGGAAAGCAATCGGATTTAAGCCCACAGCCAAAGCTTTATATTTCGCAAATTGCCAGATTAAATCCTCGGCTTCGGTATGTCGCAATTTGAGAATTTGATGGGCAATATTTGCCTCTGCATCTCTAGCTTCCATTAAAGCATTGAGAGCGAGGAGCGATCGACCTTCTCGGTTAAGAATCGTGAAAATTGTCTGTTTGAGTTCATCTATCTGCGGCGGCGGCGACTCCCACTCGTGGGTAATGCTCCCATCAGGCCATTCAATCCGCACCTGCATCGGTGCCGGTTCCGCCGCTACCATGACTATTTCTAAGGATTTAGGGTGATTATTTTTAGTAGATTTAGGCGAGGGATTGTTGGAGGATAAATTTTCACTATCAGCTTGATCTTTCACCCCATCGGCGGCTAAATCTTCGCTATTATTTCCGAGATTTTGCAAACTTTTATAAATAGTTTGCCTATCTAATTCTGGATAGAGGTCTATTTTATTAAAAACTAAAATTAGCGGTTTTTGAGCTGTTTGTAATTCGCACAGTGCTTGATATTCAGTGCGAGTGATATCACCAGCGACAACAAACAAAATTAAGTCAGCTTGGCGAGAGACTTGCTTCGCCATATCGCCCCGTACTTCTCCACCAACTTCATCAATTCCTGGAGTATCAATTAATTCTATTTGCACTTTTTCTGGGTCTTTTGTGCCAGAAATAGCCGGAATTGTCCAAGCCACGGAACGCGGCCACTGAGTCACACCGTTGAGAGGGCCTGTTTGCAGAATTTTTTTACCTAAAAGCGCGTTTAATACGGCTGACTTGCCACGGCTGACTAAACCAAAGGTAGCAATGCGAATGATATTTTGGTTAAGTTTTTCTGAGGTAGAATTTAAGATATCTAACTGATTTTGTAGCGTAGCTGCCAATTCTGTATTTGAGTTGTTTTTGCTTGGGCGCAAGTTAGAGTAGCGCGCCAGGGATTGGCGCAAACTGGCGCGGGCAAGGGATAAGCGATGGTCTTGAATCGATTTATCAGCCATTGGCGATCGGCTTTATTAAGCAAGTATAATTGAGTATCTAACTAGAGATATTCCGATCCATTCTAGTACAAATTTTCATAATTTGCTAAACTTTAAATTTATTCTGCATCAGAATTACTCATTTGTCTCAGATATCTCTCTGTGTTCTCTGCGCCCTCTGTGGTTAAATAATCACAATACAACAGTCAACGATATAATCTCTATAAAAAATATATCAATTCCCATCTGCATCAGAATTATTCAATTGTCTCAGATATCTCTCTGTGTTCTCTGCGCCCTCTGTGGTTAAATAATCAGCATACAATAGTCAACGATATAACCTCTGTTGCACGTTCCACAAGGACAATTTTTTTGTGTGGAACAAGCCGCAAAGCCTGTTCCTAATAACAGTACAAAATATGACTAATACCAATTTCATCAAGTAGCGCTACATATCTACCCCCCCAACCCCCCCTTGGTAAGGGGGGGCTAAGAACTACATCTGTATCTGTAGTAGGACTTTATGAAAATGGTATAATATTGTACTTAATTGAGAGCTGAATTAACTGGTTCGGGCTGAGATGTTGGCGGTGCCAGACGACTCGCCATTTGGTTGATGAAAGATTGCAAGAACGAAACTTGCTGATTTTGTTGAAATACCGCTTGCAAAGTTTTAGTCAACTGGTCTATATTGAAACTACTATTTACAGCAGTTTCCAGTTCTCGACTTTGGAAATATTCCACTAAACTGAGTCCAGCTATGCGAGTAAAATAGGCTGCACTAATTCCTTGCACTGCGCCTCCAGCGACAAAAGTTACAGCATTGCTTTTGAGCAATCCAGCAATAGTTTGAGTAGACAATTCAACTAATCCCAATTTCAACATTTGGGTAGCCAAAGTTGCCGCTACTGTCTTAGCTTGGTCTAGGGAAAACTTTTGCTGATAAATAGTGCCGAGATCGATTACAAGTTGGGTACTGATGGCAGTGGTTGCTAACAAGTCTAAGGCTGCAACGGGATTAGCAAAAACGGCGGCGGCTGCGATATATTGATATTGCTCGATGATGGGCATTGCCCGATCGCGCCTGACTGCATTTAATAAAGTTTTTGCTTCCTGTTTAACACTTCCAGCGCCCCGCACTGTATGAGCCCACACCAATTGTTGTCTTTCTGCGGTTAAGATTTCCGTCAGTTTTGCCGTCAAAGGCTGAATTTGAGTTCCGGGATTTTCCATCCGTTCGCTGATTGTACCATCAGCTTGATGCTGCCGCACTTTCAGGGAATTAGGGTTCGCTGCGATCGCAATTATATCTTCTTTCGGCAGTAGGCCGTCCATTTTTTCCTGCAAAGAATGCAAAATTTGGGACTGCTGTGCTGGCAAATATTGGTCTTGTTTGTTCCAAACTAGCAAGAAACGTTGACCTGCGAAAACTAGCTGAGATAATACTTGAAATTCCGAATCGGTAATGTCGCCTGCTGTCACAAACAGCACTAAATCATCGCTGATTTTAGCATCGGTATTGGTGCTACTAAATAGCGGGGTTGTTTCTTGGAAAGTTAGCTTGTGTGGCTGTTGGGATGTCCAGTGAGAATTCAAAACTTGAATTAAGGTACTTTTGCCTACTGCTTTGCCGCCAGTCACACTAATTCTCAAATCTGGTCTGTCTAATTCGGCCGTGAGTCGATCGAGCTGTGCTTTAAGCATAGCTGGAGATTCGGATATTGGAGCTTCTGAAGCCAGCAAATTAATCGAGCTTTCTGCAGCCCCGATCGCCTTTAAGGCTGCTTCCCTGTTGGCCAGGGCTTCGGGGAGTGGAAATTCTAGTGTAGGCGATTGTCGCTGCCACCACCAATATCCGGCGCTAGCGGCCACCAAGCCGATGAGTGCCGTTTCGCCCATTTCTGAAACCGAGTGCTGTAGACTTTCTAACAGCCAGAGTGCTGCTGAGAGTCCGATTCCGCCAATTAAAACCGGTCGCCGCAAGTTAAGTGTCATTTTTCCCTTCCTGTGGGTATTCCCGCCAAGCTTAACTTTAGCGGGCTTGGCATTCCCCCTAGATTCCATCGTACCTCAAGACACTGTGAACTACCCGACGGGATCGGCTAGTTAAGTTTTTGATTAAAAAAAATCGAGCAACCATAGCAATTAAACAAGTCTGGCTGCTCAGCAGGGACTTAACCACTGCTTAATTTGGGAAAATTCGGTTACTGATTTTCTAGTCTCCCAGGCAAATTTCCAAACCACGGGCTGTTTTCACCAGAGTACCATCGAGCTCTACTGCTCTGTATTTGGCGATCGCATCTTCCAAGGGAACGCTAACAACTTCCCGTTTTTGCCAAGATACCATGGAATCGTATTTTTCTTCAGCAATTAAATCAACTGCTGCTACTCCAAAAGCAGAAGCAATTAATCTTTCTAGGGGTGAGGGCGTTCCTCCTCGTTGAATGTGTCCCAAAACAGTAACGCGAGTTTCCGCGCCACTACAGTCAGAAATTTGATCGGCTAAATACTGACCGATACCACCCAACCGACTTTGACCTAATCGATTTGTCTGCATCACTAATTCGCCTGATTCAGTGCGAACTGCCTCGGCTACCACAATTAAACAGTAGTTTTTTCCCTGTGCTTGACGTTCTTGAATTTTGGCACAAATTTTAGAAATCGTGTAAGGAATTTCGGGAATCAAAATGATATCAGCGCCCCCAGCAATGCCCGCACTAATCGCAATATGTCCCGCATCGCGTCCCATGACTTCAATAATCATGACGCGACTGTGACTTGCTGCGGTAAAATGCAAGCGGTCTAGTGCTTCAGTGGCAATATTAACAGCAGTATCAAACCCGATGGAACGCTCGGTAATGCCGACATCATTATCAATAGTTTTAGGAATAGCAACTAAGTTCAACTTGCCTTGTTGAGCAATCTTCCTGAGAATAGCTAGACTACCATCGCCACCAATGCCAATTAGGGCATCTAAACCGAGTAGATGATAGCCTTCGATAATATCATCAGAGCGATCGCGCCGTGTCCCATCTGACATAGGATATGCAAAAGGATTACCCTGATTAGTCGTCCCTAGCATGGTACCGCCAATCGTCCGCCAATCGTCTACTTTTTCAATATCCAAAGGAATTGCTTGAGGGGGACGACTCATTAAGCCATTGGTGGCCTGACGAATTCCCATCACCTTCCAATTGTAAGTTGCTGTTGCGCGGTACACAACGGCTCGAATCACTGCATTTAAACCTGCACAGTCACCCCCACTGGTAAGGATACCGATGCACTTTTGTTGTCCCATAGTTGATAATTTAGAAGGGAGAAGGAAGTTAGCCGAAGGACTACTTTGACCAGATGTTCGAGCTAGACATGAATTTTACTTGGGATTGAGACGCTTAGAAACTTGGTTAATGATACCACTCAGAATAGCGCCTCCCATGAGAATTCCTAGGGCGGGATTAAATACAGGCTGCCAGAGACTGTACCACAGATCGAAACCGAGATTCACACCGGTCGATCTACCTAATACTGCGATCGCAAACCAAGCAAAGCTAGCAAAGACGAAAAATACGTCAGCCACTAAAACTATGTTCAGCCAGTTCATAAATTTCTCTTTCATTATATTAGTGTTCCTTGTGAGTATATGTCTGTTAACTTTTGAAAACCGATTTGGCTTTTCTCAGGAGTGATAGCTGCAACTGGCGATCGAATCAAGATAAAATATCATTAATTGTTCTCGCACAAAGGCTGTCAAAATATGGTTCGCTATACACTTCCTCAAAGCCCCGAAACTATTTTAACTGTTAAAGGGAAAGATTCAGCCAAAGCCCGCGAAGAAGCTATGGATCAGCTTATGCAGCTTATCGACTCTGACAAGCTACCTACAGAGCTCCAAGAAGGATTTGGCCCAAAACAGTTTGTGGAAGTTAAAGATATGGAAGATGCGACATCTGAAACCGAGGATGCGATTACCGAAGCAATACAGATTTTGAGCAATTTGGCAAGTCTCAAATTGAAAGTCATGGAATCCCGCGAAGAAGCCCTAAAAATCCGGGCGGCGATCGACATTTTGTTTACAGATGAGGCTGTCAGTGCTGAGGAAATCACCAGTCTCAAAGATGGTTTCAAGGTGCTCAAAAACTTCGCCCAAGCTAATGTCCGCTATCGAGAAGCTAGGAGTAAAGCAGAGTCAGCCCGTGCAATTTTAGACGAAGCTTTGCAATCTCCTGAAGCTGAAAACAAAGCCTCAAAATCTGCCAAATAAGGATTTTAGTTAATCCTGTGGTGCGTCGCCACTATTCAATCTGCAAATTGCATCTAAAATCTCATAGCGACGCACCCTACACAATGATTGAAATTTGTCTAATCAGGATGCCTGATTCCGGGAACTATCAACTTAAAAAAGGCACATTTACTACTTCTCCGACAATTTCTCCTACCTGGACTTTCAATCCTGCACCACCAGCTTTGGTGCGGATATAAGCCAGACCAAAAAAGCCAGATTGTGTTTCTGTAACACTGGTAATTTTGCCTACTTTTTCCTCTTCAATAGTGACTACGGTTCCCGGTTCAACAGCACCGCTGAGTTGGATGCCCCAAAGTTGTTGTTTGACTCCTTTGTAGGTGTTCAATCTAGCAATTGTTTCTTGACCGATGTAGCAGCCTTTGTCATAGGTAATGGTGTGTAACAGTCTTGCTTCTAGGGGATTGTAGTCATCTGTAAGCTCAAAATCTGTGGCGGGGCGGCCTTGTTCGATTCGCAGTTGTTCCCAGACTCGATCGCCCATGGGTACGGCCCCTGCTTCCACTAATTCATGCCACAATTTAGCTGCATCCGTGGCTGCGGCAATTAAGGTGTATCCGGGAGATGCTAACCCACTACCCATAGCAACTCGAACTTCTATCCCAGCTAATTTTATCAATTTGTGACTGGCATTAGGTAAATTTTCGAGTTCGCTAACTCCCAGTTTTTCTAGTAATTTGCTGCTTTGAGGACCTATAAGACTGAAAGCGACTGTGGTATCAGTTAAATCTGTTAATGCTACCCGATCCATGGGGAAAATATAGCGATCGAGTAATTCTAGCAATTGTCGGCGACGGTTGGGAGAAACTAAGATCAACAAAGCATCTTCTGTAGCATAAGCTGTGGCGAGGTCAATCGTCCGGGCGGTGGAAGTCACAAACACAGTGTCGCAGCCTTGACCGGGTTGAAGTTTATTGATATTATTGGTACTTTGATTGTGCAAAAACCGTAGGCGATCGCTATCGGAAATTTGTAGGCGTCCCCAGTGAGTGCGATCGCACAGCGCTACACTTTCTTTGGTGGCGGTGATGGCGGCGGCATCATTAGCAAAACTAACGGGGACTGTTTCTGTGGTTGTTAATTCGCCAAAGATAGCACCGAAAGATGTTTGGATATCGTGCAATTCTTGAATCAGCATAAGAGGTGGTTGACGGTTGACGGTTACTAAAACTAATGACTAACAACTACTGACTAATTAGCTAAATTAGCGAAGATTTCCTGTATTAATTGGCTGGCCTTGGCATCAAGACGATTCCAATCTACATCGCCAGTATCCTCCTCAATCAAAAAAGTGTCAATTTCAACTTCCTGACTTTGGATCTCGGAGTGGGCTGGTTGGTAGTCAACAAAACAGACTCGATAACAAAGTTCCCAAATATCGATCGACCTTTGCTCCCCTTGACGCTCTAAAATCAGTTTATAGCCAGGAAAAGGAGTGTGTACTTCTTGATAAGTCCCTGTCCAAACAGAATCTTCTAGTTGTTTGCGGATATTGTCGAGGACTCGAATCAAGGCGGGCTGCATTAGCAGTTCAGCTTGCTGCCATGCGATCGGGGTAGTTATTTTCGGCTTCATATATCAGGATTCTAAAAAAGAAAATCAATAATTTAATTTTCTAACATCGAGTGCCAACTTTGCTGAAAATCGGTAAAATGGGCACATCCCCGATTTATCAGAAAAGTGGGGATGGCATCAACAAGACGTGCCATAATCAGCCATGTTATTTGGTATGCGATCGCCTGGATCTATGGATGCGCTAATCGGCAAAAGCTTACAGGGTGGAAAATACACTCTCGAACAAGAATTGGGAAGAGGCGGCTTTGGGATTACCTTCAGAGCAACTCACCGCTATTTAGGACAATTTGTAGTCATCAAAACCCTCAACGAATCTCTGCGACAGCAACCCAATTTTGCCGAGTTCGATCGCAAATTTCAAGACGAAGCCAGACGTTTAGCTTCCTGCGTTCATCCCAATATAGTCCGAGTCAGCGATTTCTTTGTCGAAGACGGACAGCCTTACATGGTAATGGACTACATTCCAGGGCAGAACTTGGGGGATGTCGTGCAGCCAAATAGACCGCTTCCAGAAGCAGTCGCCATTATATACATACAGCAGATTGGCGCGGCTTTGAAGGCAGTTCATCAAAAGAATTTGCTGCACCGAGATATCAAACCACAAAACATTATTCTGCGCCAAAACACCCAGGAAGTTGTGTTAATTGATTTTGGCATAGCCCGCGAGTTTACTCCCGGTGTCACCCAAAATCATACCAATATGGTGTCCGATGGCTACGCACCGCCAGAACAGTATTTCGCCCAAGGAAAATACACCCCCGCAACAGATGTTTACGCTCTAGCCGCGACGCTTTATACTTTGCTGACAGCACAGGTGCCGATGCCGGCAGTTTTTCGCCCCAGTCAGCCGATGGCTACACCCCGCGATTTACAGCCTCAGCTAAGTGCGGCCATCAGTCAAGCGGTGATGCGAGGGATGACTTTAGAGGCTGAAAATCGCCCTGGTACTGTGGATGAGTGGCTGTCGCTGCTACGGAATTCCCCGGTGTCCGTTACCGGGCCGACGCTGGCAGTGATGCCGGGACACGGGCCTCAGATGCCTGCGGGAGCGAGAACAGCGCCTGCTGTCGTGCCTTCTGGGGCTGGGGAAAGCAAAATTTGGTGGATTTTGGGGTTGGTGGCGATCGCCCTGATTTTCGCAGGATTTGTGGGTATAGCGAGGATTTTGCTCGATCGCCAGTCCGATCGACCCGCACCCATAGCCCAGGAAAATCGGACTTCTCCCCCCGCAGAAACAAGTACGCCCGATCGCCCCGATCCAATTCCCACACCCGAAGCAACTCCGAAACCTCGGCGAAAAACTCCAACTCCCCAACCAGTGGCAATTCCCACACCCAAAGAAACTCCGCCGCCAGCGGTAGAAACTCCAGCGCCAGCGATAGAAACTCCAACGCCAAAACCTTCTCCTGTGGCGGAGTCACCCAAACCTTCTCCTGTAGCGGAGTCACCCAAACCAACGGAAAAACCTGTTGAAAACCAAGCGACAGATCGATCGACCCCCACACCATCCCCCCGCGAAGAACAACCCGCAACCAGTAATCAAAAAATCCCCAGAGTGCCTGGTTTTGCGGTGGGCACGCCGGAAAGTCAGATTTTAGAGCAACTGGGAAAACCAACAGACACTCAACGTAAAGGCTATTGGCCCAATACTCGTACAGCACTTTACGATTTGGTCCCCAATCGGATTACTCTCGGCTACATTTACGATCGCGATTCCGGCCAGCTAGTCCAAACAGAGGGTTCTTTTGCTCAATCTGTGGACGATTTGGTAGTGAAAACCGCGTTAAACGGGATGTTGGGGGGGGCCGATGAGAAAGTCATGGAAGGCTTCCGAGACGTGCATCAGCGCCGGAAAAGTCGGTTTACTTTTAGGAAGGGTGCGCTTAAAGGTGCGATCGAACGTAATGAGCGCGATCGAATTTACATCGGCGTCTGGGACGAAAACTTGCATTAATAGGAATTACGCACGGGTGGTCAGAAACCGGGTTTTTGCCAGAATATGCGCCACAACTCCCAGAAACCCATAAAAACCCGGTTTCTTAGGTTTTATGCGATCGGACTGACGCACTGGTAATCAGAAACCGGGTTTTTGCCAGAATATGCGTCACAACTCCCAGAAACCCATAAAAACCCGGTTTCTAAAATCCCCAATCGAAAATCCAAAATCCAAAATCCAAAATCGAGTTGACGTAATACAAAAACTTGGTCTATAATAGAAAAGCTAACACGAGGGGCTGTAATGGTTTCGACAGGGTGGCGAAAGCTGCTCCGTGATGCAGGTCGAGAGTGAGTCTCCTCTCGTAAATATCGGCTCAAACAAAATAGTAAATGCGAACAACATCGTTCCTTTCGCTCGCAAAGCCGTAGCTGTAGCCTAAAAACTTCTTGAGCTTGGTTTAGAGTGTATGCCACCTAACTCCGTTAACGGTAGCATAACAACCCCCAACGGATGCCCTAGCTAAACGTTTCTAGTCGCGTCGCTGGGAAAGCAATCACTAGAAAATCCTCCCATTTAGGATAAAGATGGTTCCCGCCCCGAGGATTAGAGGGGATAAACCTGTGAACGATCGGAAGGTAAATACCCGCTTTGGACGGCAGTTCGATTCTGCCCAGTTCCATAAAAAAAGTAGCGTAAAATCAATGGTTTAAACCATTTGAAAGTTACTTTAAAGCATCAAAAAAGGGCAGAGAGTTAACTCTCTGCCCTTTTGTTTGGCGTATATGTTGCTCTAAGCATAGGTAGTCAGAAAACGGGTTTTTGCCACAAAACTTCGTTACACCACGCAGAAACGCATAAAAACCCGGTTTCTTTGGTCTTTCCCCAGAAACACTCAACACTCAACCATAAGTTACCAACCCATTAGCTAAGCTGGGGGATCAAATAACTAGAATTTCACCCCCTCCATCCGTTCTTGTAGCCTGTCGGGCGATATACTGATATGCGGTAAAGCATTAAAAATCTTTACAAATACCTACTCTCCCAGCGTACTCCTACTAAGGGTGGGTGCAAAAATATATGCGATCGCTCATTCATCTGGAAACATGAACCCAGGAATTGACTTACAAGGAAGTTTTGTAGAAGCCCTCATGAATTTGGGCTTACCTGCGGACATCGCCCAAGTGCTTTGGCTACCACTGCCAATGGTACTGATGGTTGTCGGTGCCGTCTTCGGGGTACTCACTAGCGTCTGGCTAGAACGGAAAATTTCTGCGGCGGCTCAACAGCGGATTGGCCCGGAATTTATCGGCCCTTTGGGAGTCCTAGCACCCGTTGCTGACGGTCTAAAATTGGTATTCAAAGAAGACATCGTACCCGCAAAAGCTGACCCCCTGCTGTTTACCCTGGGCCCGGTAATTGTAGTGATACCAGTTTTTCTCTCCTACTTAATCGTGCCCTTCGGAGAGCATATGCTGATCGCCGATATGGGGACAGCAATATTTCTGTGGATTGCCCTCTCTAGCATTCAGCCGATCGGCTTGCTGATGTCCGGCTATGCTTCTAACAACAAATACGCCCTCCTCGGAGGACTCAGAGCCGCTGCTCAATCCCTTAGCTACGAAATACCCCTAGCTTTGGCAGTATTGGCAGTGGTGATGATGTCCAATAGCCTGAGTACGATCGACATCGTACATCAACAAGCAGGCTACGGGATTGTCGGCTGGAACGTTTGGCGGCAACCTGCGGGTTTCCTGATTTTCTGGATCGCAGCACTTGCAGAATGCGAACGTTTACCCTTTGACCTTCCAGAAGCAGAAGAAGAATTGGTAGCAGGATATCAGACTGAGTATACAGGCATGAAATTTGCCTTATACTACATCGCTTCCTACGTTAACCTCGTCCTTTCTTGCCTGCTAGTAGCCGTTTTGTACCTCGGTGGCTGGGAGTGCCCGATTCCCGTCGGAGTGCTGACAAATGCCCTGGGATTGAGCGAGACGACTCCTTGGTTGCAGGTAATTACGGGCACGCTGGGCATTACAATGACCTTGCTGAAAGCCTACTTTTTCCTGTTTTTGGCAGTTCTGCTCCGCTGGACTCTGCCGCGAGTTCGGATCGACCAATTGCTCAATTTGGGATGGAAGTTTTTGCTTCCCGTTGCTCTAGTTAATTTACTATTGACAGCAGCTTTGAAACTTGCCTTTCCCTTTGCTTTTGGCGGTTAATTCGTAATAGGTAAACAGCTAATAGCTAAGGTCAATTAGCTGTTAACTATCCTTACCTATTATCAATTAGCAATTACCAAAAACTCAAGTACAGAGAGAGAACACGATGCTAAAATTCCTCAATCAAGTAGGCGAATACGCCAAAGAGACTGTTCAAGCTGCTAAGTATATCGGCCAAGGGCTAGCTGTGACCTTCGATCACATGAGACGCCGCCCGGTGACTGTGCAGTATCCTTACGAAAAACTAATTCCTTCCGAACGTTTTCGGGGCAGAATCCACTTTGAATTTGACAAGTGCATTTCCTGCGAAGTCTGTGTTCGGGTATGTCCGATCAACTTACCTGTAGTGGATTGGGAATTTAACAAAGAAACTAAGAAGAAACAACTCAAGCACTACAGTATCGATTTTGGGGTGTGTATCTTCTGTGGCAATTGTGTGGAATATTGTCCGACTAATTGTTTGTCGATGACAGAAGAGTACGAGTTAGCAGCCTACGAACGTCATGAGTTGAATTATGACAACGTGGCCTTGGGACGTCTACCCTACAAGGTTTCAGACGATCCGATGGTGACACCGTTGCGGGAATTTGCTTATTTGCCCAAAGGTGCAATGGACCCCCATGAAGTTTCCAGCAGCGATCGGCGTGCAGGTCTTCGTCCAGAGGAAATTATCGAAAAATAAGTAATGGGAATGGGGCATAGGGAATGGGGAATGGCGAATGGGGAATGGCGAATCGCTGATAATTAATGACTCGCGGGGAACCAAAAATTACCAATTACCAATTACCAATTACCAATTACCAATGCCCAATGCCCAATGCCCAATACCTAATGCCCAATTAACAAAGGATTAAAGATTGTGAATCTAGCTGAAGGGGTTCAAATTGTTTCATTTGGCATACTGTCCGTAATGATGATTGGAGGAGCATTAGGAGTAGTGCTATTCTCCAACATCGTTTACTCAGCTTTTTTGCTGTGTGGGGTATTTACCAGTATTGCTGGTTTGTACCTGTTGCTAAATGCCGACTTTGTAGCAGCAGCCCAGGTATTGATTTACGTTGGTGCTGTTAACGTCTTGATTTTGTTTGCGATTATGTTGGTGAACAAGCGGGAAGATTTTCGGAATATTCCTAATGCTTGGGTGCGTCAACTAGCAACAGCAGTAGTTTGCGTAGGTTTGTTTGCGCTGTTGAGCACAATGGTGCTGTCTACTCCTTGGGCGATTGTCGCCACGACGGGCGCACCAGCCGAAAGTTCGATCGTCACGATCGCCAAACACTTCTTTACAGACTATTTGCTACCGTTCGAGTTAGCATCAGTGTTTTTGTTAATGGCAATGGTAGGAGCAATTGTGTTAGCCCGCCGCGATTTCTTCGTCGATGAATTGGCCTCCAACAAACTATCTGAAACACCAGCTTTTAGTTTGCCAGAAAGACCTCGTGAATTAGTAGCAGCCGGAGATACTTCTTTACCAGAATCTAAGAAATCTAAGAAGTAGTAACTCGTTCCCAGGCTCTGCCTGGTAACGCAAGTAGTAACTCGTAACTCGTTCCCAGGCTCTGCCTGGTAACGCAGATCCAGAGGCTCTGCCTCAAATAACTCGTTCCCAGGCTCTGCCTGGTAACGCAGATCCAGAGGCTCTGCCTCAAATAACTCGTTCAAATAACTCGTTCCCAGGCTCTGCCTGGTAACGCAGATCCAGAGGCTCTGCCTCAAATTTTCATGAAACTAAGAAGGAAGGTTGAAGAAGCGAGGCAGAGCAAGAAAGAAATCGGTTCCCAGGCTCTTCCTAGGAACCAGTTAGAAGCGAGGCAGAGCAAGAAAGAAATTGGTTCCCAGGCTCTTCCTAGGAACCAGTTAGAAGCGAGGCAGAGCAAGAAAGAAATTGGTTCCCAGGCTCTTCCTAGGAACCAGTTAATTTCCTTCTTCCTTCTTCCTTCTTCCTTCTTCCTTCTTTCTTCTTTCTTCTTTCTTCTTCCTTCTTCCTTCTTCCTTCTTCCTTCTTCCTTCTTCTTTAAATTTATGCAACTGCAACTCCAGTATTTCCTGTTATTAGCCGCCGCACTTTTCTGCATTGGTATTTACGGTTTGATTACTAGCCGAAATGCAGTGCGGGTGTTGATGTCGATCGAGCTAATGCTAAATGCCGTCAATCTGAATTTGATGGGTTTCTCTAATTATCTAGACCCAGTGCACATTAAAGGTCAAGTATTTACCGTATTTGTAGTGACGGTAGCTGCTGCGGAAGCTGCGGTAGGTTTAGCAATTGTGTTAGCGATTTATCGCAACCGTAATACCGTAGACATGGAAGCATTTAATTTGCTGAAGTGGTAATTAGTCAGTAGTCATCAGTCATTAGTCATTAGTTATTGGTTGAATCATAACTGACTACTGCCAATAGCCAACAGCCAACTAACGAATGACTAATAACGAATGACTAATGACTAATGACTTCGAGTAATTTCGAGAGTAATTCTGCCACCAAAATCAGGGATAGGGGCTGCTGGTTTTGAGAGTTGTAATTTGACTTTATCGACTAACGGTAGTTGTAAAAGCGATTGGGCGATGGTATCTGCTAGACGTTCGATCAACAAAAACTTAGATTCTTTGACTAGGTTTTGGATCAGAGTAATCGCACTGCGGTAATCGAGAGTATGTTCAATATCATCACTTTTTCCAGCTTGCGATAAATCCAGCCAGAGAGTAACATCCACTTCAAACCACTGCCCCAAAACCTGCTCTTCGGGCAGATAGCCAGTATATCCGTAACAGCGAATGCCTGTAAGTTGAATAGAATCCATTGTGCAATAAACTAAAAGTGCGTTGCCTATACCAATTTGTATTAAAGCAGATAAAGTTATCTTTCTCTTCCCTCTCTTTCTTTGCCGCCTCTTCCTGTTCCCTCTGCGTCCTCTGCGCCCTCTGTGGTTAAATAAATCTTATTCTATCTTAAATTTCAAAAAAGTTATCTTTCTCTTCCCTCTCTTTCTTTGCCGCCTCTTCCTGTTCCCTCTGCGTCCTCTGCGCCCTCTGTGGTTAAATAAATCTTATTCTATCTTAAATTTCAAAAAGTTCCTCCTTTCTCCAACTTGTCCAGAAAATCCTCAGCAACTTCACACCATTTCTGCCTGATTTCTGCATCTTCTGGCTTATCTGTCAAGCTACGACCTTTTAATTCTGGATATTTATTGTAATATAATTCATCAACTTTTTGATAGAATATATCTTTATCAATTTTGAGATTTTTACGTCGTTGGCCAATTTTTTCTTGACGAATTATTTCTGCTGGCTCTAAGGATGTATCCGGTGGTTGGTGGCGGGAAGAAAATTTCGGTAAATCAGGCAACTTAGGAAAGGTGAAACCAGACTTAACTACACTAAAAGCTAGCATTCCTGGTAATAAAACCACACTTAAACTCGCTAAGGTTTTCCAAGGAATTAATTTGAAAATGTTGATATTAACAACTTGAGGATTTGGCACAACAGGAGTATGATTGCTGGTAGGGGTTTGAGTGCTGTTTTTGAAAGGGCGGCCGACAAAGTTCATTGTCACCATTTGGGAGATGATGCTGCTAGTTTGAGATAATTTTGGATCTTTGAGTGCTTCGCGGACTTCTTTTGCAGACTGATAGCGATCGCCCGCATTGTCTGCTAACATCCGATCCAATACAGTACCGAGATTTTGACTGACACTGACGTGCGATCGCCAATCCCAAGTTTTTTGATTAACATCGTACAATTTCTGAGGCTTTTTCCCTGTCAGCAAGACTAAAGCAGTGACAGCCAAAGCATACAAATCGCTAGCCGGAGACACTTTACCCTGTCGCATCTGTTCCATTGGCGAATAACCCTGTTTGCCGATCGCCGTATCCGATTGTCCTTTAAACTGGAATACAGCAGTAGCTGCGATTTGTTTGACAGAACCGAAATCAATTAAAAATGGTAATTTGTCAACATCATGTTGAATAATATTGTCCGGGGAAATATCGCGGTGAATTAAATTTTTCGAGTGGATGTATTCTAGAATTGGCAAAATCTGAAATAGCAGTTGAGTAACTTCAGCTTCGTTAAAATTTTTACCTTGTTGCTGACGCGATATCAGTATTGCTTCGTAGGTTTGACCAGGGATATAATCTTGGACTAAAAATAAACATTGATTCCCGGCGATATCGGTTCGCAGAAGTTCTCGAAAGCGCGGAATTTGGGGGTGTTGGAGGTTGTAAAGGATACTCGATTCGCGATCGAACAATTCCGCCGCTTTGGGGCTGTGAATCACCGGAGAAAACTCTTTGAGTACGCAAGGTTCGTGGTAGCGGTTGATATCTTCGGCGAGGTAAGTGCGGCCGAAGCCACCGCGGCCTAATTCGCGGATAATTCGGTAGCGTTTTTCGAGAGTTGAACCTGGGGTGAGGATGGAGGAGTTAGACATAGACAACTGAAATTTGTTCGAGTTGGGGAGCTCAGTATAGCTTAATTGTAGCCAAATGTGTGGACAAGGGGGAGAAGCAAGGGCGATCGCTTTTTTTGATTAAGGAAAATAAACACTTTGCTTAAGATTTATAGCAGTAGCCAAAGCGCCTTAACAGCTTTGGCGGTTGCTATAGGTAATTCCGAGTCGTGAGTTTTGCGAAGGAACCAAAGCATCTCACACCCTCACCAAACCATTAAAATGCGTAAGTCCTGTGGATTAATCAATTCTAAAGTAACGTCAGAATTTCCACCCCAGAATCAGTCACCGCCAAAGTGTGTTCAAATTGAGCCGAAAGCTTTCCATCTTGAGTCACAGCAGTCCAACCATCGGCGAGAATTTCAACTTCCCAAGTACCCTCATTAATCATAGGTTCAATGGTAAAAACCATCCCTTGTCTCAACTTTTTTCCAGTCCCCCGTTTCCCATAGTGCAGAATTTCCGGTTCCGTATGAAACACTCGATGGACACCGTGCCCGGCAAAATTTCGGACTACCGAAAAGCCCTGTGATTCTGCATACTCTTGAATCGCTGCGCCGATGTCGCCAGTACGAGCACCGGGTTTCACTTCCGCAATTCCTCTTCTCAAACATTCCTCAGTTACTTCCACTAACCTTTTTGCAACTGGTGAAGGTTTCCCAACAAAAAAAGTTTTGGAAGTATCGCCATGATAACCATCAACTAAAGGCGTTACATCAATATTAATAATGTCACCTTCTCTCAGAATTTGTTTGGCATTTGGGATGCCATGACATACTACTTGATTTACACTAGCGCAGAGAGACTTAGGAAATCCTTTATAACCTAACGGAGCACTTTTTGCGCCATGTGCCAAAGTCCAACGTTCGGCTTCGTCATTAATTGCTAAAGTGCTGACACCAGGTTCGATCATTGGTTCAAGGTGTAGCAAAAGTTGGGCAGCTAAACGGCCTGCTTGGCGCATTTTTTCTATTTCTCTACTAGATAACAACACTAAACGTTCGGTAGCCATAGTTATTTTTTTGTGTTTTTTGTGGTTGAGTAAGAGTTAATTTAACTCAAAGGGGAATTTTCCGAAAGCTTCAATCCAGGGTGTTTTCATCAACAATGGTGGACATGGACACCCTCGGATTTGTTTTTGTACTTCGGTTGTGGTCAGAAACCCTAAATATTCTACCGGAGCATCGGGGTAATCTGCACAATTTTTTTGCCAATCATCCTCATCCTGTATTTTGCCCATAATTGGCAAAGGTGCTACTACTTCTATTTTATGGTGGCGCTTGTGCAATTATTTAGCAATATTAGAGAATAGAGACATGAATAATTTCGAGGGTAACAAATCATTAACTATCCTTCCCAGAACGAGGACGCATGAAACTCAACTGATTAATTGCCCAGCGGGCTGTTTCCTGAACTTCGGGATCGGGATCGTCAGTAGCATAATGCAATAAGTAAGTAATTTGATTTACTAATTCATAGATGCGTGTCAAATCACGAATTGCATTTTTACGCACTTCCGGATTTTGATTTTGCAATGAAATTGACCAAGCATTATTCATCGGCTTGAGCGTGCGAACGCCTATTTCTGAGAGAGTTGCTAAGACTAAACTATACTGGTTAGAGTCTGAATTTGCTAGCAGATCTACCAGTGGCTTAATAGCTCTGGAATCTCCGTGTTGGCCCAGTTCCCAGATTGCCTTACGCCGCTGATTTGGATTTAGGTGCTGCAAATCTTCAATCAATAATTCAATAATATCAACTTGAGGTCTCTCACCATCTTCGGAAATGAAAATATCTTTGGTAAGAGGGGCTAAGGAATCGGTAAAATTGCTCTTTTGAGAAACATTCAAATCTGTGTCAGTGTATAAGCCGTTGCTGTTAGTTTCTACATATAAGGCATCGGAATTGATTCGATCGCCTTCACTTCCTGTTTCCTCCGTTTCTCTACTGTCTGGATTGTAGCCTTTCGAGAAATCAGAACCATCGGGCAATACTGGTGTGGTTTTGATTCCCAAATAAATGCCTGCTGGTCTAGTTTCGTTGAGCTTTCTGGGAGAGTCGGGAGTTTTGAATTGAGTATTTCTTGGTTTATGGCGATCGAATCTACCCCGTTTTCGCTGAGAATGATTTGAATCGTCACTACCCACTAATTTGAGCATGATAAATACTGCCGCTGCCGTGATGACAATGGCAGCCACACCCAAGATTAACAACCCTCGCTGGTGAGACAAAATGACGATTAAATTTGAGATTGATTTGGGGACTTTGGAATTAGATTTTTGGGTTTTAGAGGGTTGAGATTTGCTTCTATCGGTTCCTGGAGATGGTTTTGGAGTCTTGGAGTCGGGGCGAGTGTCCGAGGGGGAGTTCGCCTCAGCAATTTCTGGAGAAGCATCGCGGTAGGACACATTGACGGCGTGTTTACGTCCGTCCCCATCGGGACTGAAGGCTGCCCCCAGACAGGCGATACAGGTAAATAAAAGTAAAGTGAATCGGTAGTACGCCATAAGACTCAACCGGGTTTTTTAGAGGCAATGCCACATGACAGGCTTTAGCTGCAACCTTGAGCTAGCTCGATCCTAGCTGCTATGGGCTCAACTAATTCAGAAATAGCCCCAGATTATGAAAAAATAATGGTTTGAGATTGCCTCAAGGAAGGCACAAGGCTTTCGGCAGCAGACAGAAGGAAAGAAAAATTGGGAATGCAAGACTTTTGCTGTTTTTTCGATCGCACTTTAAAAGTCTGTCTTGAGTTGACACAATTGCCTCCTTGCTGGTTAAGTCATTGAATTAATTATCGTAAACAGCTACTGGGACTCTTGTGGGTAAAGCAGCACAATCTCGAAAATTTATTGCGACTGAGCCACTAGGAAAAACCGGAGAAACGGCAGAAAAAAAGGTTTGGGATGCCGTTTGCGAGGCTTTTGCCGATCGCGATTGCATTGCCTACTGGCGATATCCTATTTTTTCTTCCTGTGGAAATTTTCGCAAAGAACCTGATATTCTAATTGCTGATTTTGAACTGGGTTTAACTATCATTGAGGTCAAAGCGATCGCGATCGACCAAATTGTCGCCATATCTGGTCATAGATGGGATTTCCAACATTTTTATACTACTGGGGGCAACCCCTATCAGCAAGCAGAGCATCAACTATACGCCATGCTTGGTTACTGCGATCGCGAAACAGCTTTGCGGGGCAAAGTCAGCGGGCGGGCGATCGTTGCCTTACCATCAATTTCTCAGCAACAGTGGCATAATAAAGAGTTTAACAAGCTTCCGAGCAATCCGCCGATCCTTTTTCACGACCACCTCCACAGAAATTCAGGACAAACAATAATTGGTGGAATCGAAAAACCAGGAACAGCCCAAAATTTTGTCATTTCCTCACCTGGCAATCCTCAATTATCTATTCCCCATACTCCCCATCTAATTGAATTTATTAAAAATACAGCTTGTGTTTTTAAAGGAAGCCAATTAAACCGGGAACAGTGGCAGTTACTGCTAGCTGTAATTGGGGGAACTCCTATTTTTAAACCACGACCAAGACGATTTTTTTTCAATCAGCAGCAACCAGCACCACCAACAAATTTAATTTCTTCCCCTCTGCCAAATTATACAACCCGTGCAGCAGTTTTAGCTAATTTACAGCAACAGTTTTCCCAACTAGATTTGCAACAAGAACGCATCGGCAAACAGATTCCTCCTGGGCCGCAGCGAATTCGGGGAATTGCAGGTTCTGGCAAAACAGTTGTGCTCTGCCAAAAAGCAGCTCTGATGCACTTAAAATACCCCGATTGGGATATTGCCTTGGTCTTTTTTTCTCGCAGTTTGTACGAGCAGATTGTCGCCCAGTTAGATAAGTGGCTCCGCCGTTTTAGCAATGGTGAAATTGGCTACGATGCTAATAATCAAAAATTGCGTCCGCTCCATGCTTGGGGTGGACAAGACAGGCCCGGACTTTACAGTACAATTTGTCGCGCTGCGGGAGTGGGACGTTTGACTGTTGGTGACATAGATTTTCAGGAACCAAGTCAAGCTTTAGCCTATGTCTGTCGCCACTTGCTAAAATCTGCTAATATACCCCAAATTTTTGATGCTATTCTAATAGACGAATCTCAAGACTTAATGGTTGCCGCAAATTTTAATATACAAGGAAAACAGCCATTTTTTTGGATGGCTTATCAAGCTCTACGCCTAGTAAATATTCCCCCAACCTACCCCGATCGAGAAGGGGGTGCTAATCAGCTACAAACATTCGAGAATTTCTCCCCCCCTTTACAAGGGGGGGTTGGGGGGGGTCAAGATTTGCGCCGTTTAATTTGGGCTTACGATGAAGCACAAAGTTTGGAATGTCTAGAGATTCCCACCGCTAGCAAATTATTTGGTGAAGAGTTAGGGCATTTGGTAAATGGCGAGTACAGCGACGGTATCAAAAAGACTGAGATTATGCAAAAATGTTACCGCGTTCCCGGCCCAATTTTAACTGCTGCTCACGGAATTGGTATGGGTTTGTTGCGACGGGGGGGAATGCTGACTGGTATTACTCGCGTGGAAGATTGGAAGGCGATCGGCTACGAGGTAGTTGTCGAGGAAGAATCGGAAATAAATACACCAAAAGTCAAAAATAATCAGTATCAATTCACTAAAAAAGTTACAATTTACCGCCCTGCTCATAACTCTCCGAATTTAGTGCCTAAATTGTGGTTAAATCCGGTTTTAGAGTTTGAAGCCTACCGCTCTCGTCAAGAAGAATTAACGGCTCTAGCTGAAGATATTTTATACAATCTCAAAGTGGACGGTTTGAGGCCATCCAGGGAAATCTTAGTGATTATTTTAGGTGCGGGCTTTGAAGCTATGGAACTCGAAACTTATACCGCTAATTTTTTAATGAAGCAAGGAATTGATATTTACATTCCCAGTACCCCAAGTTGCAATCTCTTGAAAGTAAATAAAGCCAATTCTCAGCCCGATCGCTTTTGGTGCGAAGGCGGAGTCACGGTATCTCGGATTCACCGTGCTAAGGGAAATGAAGCTGATATGGTTTATCTGGTTGGTTTTGACTCCATTGCTAAAAATGAAAGTAATTTGATTTTGCGAAACCAATTATTTGTAGCCTTAACTCGGTCAAAAGGTTGGCTCAAATTGAGCGGGACTGGTGCATACCCCATGTATGATGAAATGTGGCGAGTCATGCAGAGTGGCGATAGTTTTACTTTTATTTGGAAACAGCACCATCAGAGAAATATTAGTGTTACAGATGCGGGAGATTTGGTGGCTAGATATGCAGCGGGAGGGAGAAATTTTCAGGGCGTAAATTTATCTGGTTCGGATTTAGTTGGTGTAAATTTGCAGCGAGCTAATTTGGTTAATGCTAAGTTGATTGGTGCAGATTTGCAAAATGCTAATTTAGATGGTGCAAGGTTGATTATTGCTGATTTGAATGGTGCTAATTTGAGCGGTGCTAGTTTTAAAAAAGCCAAGTTAGTGGGGGCTTTTTTAAATAATGTTAAGTTAAATCACGCTAATTTAAACCGTGCGGATTTGAGCGAGGCTCAGTTGAAAAATACAGATTTAAGATGTGCTATTCTGAGTAAGGCTAATTTGAGTGGTGCAGATTTGGAAGGTGCTAATCTGGAGGGGGTTGATTTGACTGATGTTTGTTTGAGTGGGACAATCATGCCGGATGGAAGCGTTTGGGCGATCGATTAATATTTACATTCCTGGACGCAAAAAACCCGGTTTCTTGGAAAAATCGTCGCTTTATCCGAGAGATATTGACGCAGAAACCGGGTTTTTGACCCCCCGTGCCTCCAGGACTGATTTATTTAGTGATATAGCAGTCCTTGCAGGAGTCGTAAAGTTTTTTACCCCACCCCAACCCTCCCCTTATTAAGGGGAGGGAGTAAGAAATTCACAAATGATTTAGGATTGCTATATGGTGTAATTTTGGTATAAAATTAACCTAAATTTTTAGTGTGAGAGTAGAGGCATTTGTGAGCCAACAAGATATTGTAAATTTAGCCAAAGAAGGCGATGCTAAGGCGATCGCATTTTTGATTTCTCAAGCACTCCAAAGCTTTGGAGTCACAGCTAAAGCCAGCCGCGAAAACAACACCTTGCATTTGTTGCTCGAAGGTGAAAAATTACCCGCCCAAGATGCTTGCATCCGAGTCGCAGTCAAAGGCTTGCAGAGACTGCAACCAAATCACATTTACTTCCTGACAATTTACGGGCGACGAAATGGTGAAGAATTGCCAGCTTGGACTCAGAATGTCGAATTAACAAAACCATTAAATTCCCCACCAGCAGTTACAGGGGCTGCCCGAATTACTGCGGTTTTACAAAAGGTAGAACCACATCAAAATGTCAAAATTGATGCTCCTCAAATCACCGAAATAGCTGCACCAAAACCACCTGTAGTTACCACTGAAAAACCAAAAAATCCTCAAATCACCGAACTAGCTGCACCAAAACCACCTGTAGTTACCACTGAAAAACCAAAAAATCCTCAAATCACCGAAATAGCTGCACCAAAACCACCTGTAGTTATCACTGAAAAACCAAAGAATCCACCGCAAGAACAACAGCTTGTCAGCAGCAAAACTAAGCATCAAAAACCTTGGCTTTACATGGCTGGTTTGAGTCTAATTTTAGTGCCGATATCTGGGATTGTTCTAGCTACTCAACTTTACAAATCGCCAAGCACCGCTGCTACTGAGACTGAAATGCCCCAGGCGGAGGTACC
>NZ_JAHRFC010000050.1:3192-4381 GCF_020883015.1 Microcoleus sp. CAWBG640 | reverse complement strand
CTTGGCTTTACATGGCTGGTTTGAGTCTAATTTTAGTGCCGATATCTGGGATTGTTCTAGCTACTCAACTTTACAAATCGCCAAGCACCGCTGCTACTGAGACTGAAATGCCCCAGGCGGAGGTACCGGAAGTGCGATCGATAGACTCCCCATCACCAACTCCCCAAGCCATCCCCACTCCAAAAACACCGCCCGTAGCAGCCAAAAAAACCGTCACAGCACCCGCAACTGTCAGCATCAAAGCAGTGGGGGATATTATCCCAGGTACGAATTTTCCCTACAACAAATTACCTCAAAAAAAGGAGGTTTTATTTGAGTCGGTTAAACCGCATTTGAAAGGAGCTGATATTCTATTTGGCAATTTTGAAAGCACTATGACGGACCATCCTTACAGCTCGAAAGGAGGGGGCGGAGGTATGCTGTTTGCCTTTCGCACACCTCCGAGTTATGCAAAAATCTTGAAAGATGCTGGTTTTAATATTTTGAATATTGCCAACAATCATTCCTACGATTTTAACGAGCAGGGATTTAAGGATACGATTAAAAACATTGACAGCAATGGGATGAAAGCCGTTGGTAAAAGAGACCAAATTGTCTATAAAAATGTCAAAGGTGTGAATTTTGCTTTTATCGGTTTTAGCAACTACGGCGAAGTTCACAATTCGTTATTGGAACTAAAGGCTGGGGCGGAAATTGTCAAAAAAGCTAAGGAAAAGGCTGATATTGTGGTGATATCTGTTCATGCCGGTGCGGAAGGAACGGGGGCTTTGAATGTGCGAAATAAAAATGAATTTTTTGCTGGTGAAAACCGGGGAAATATGGTTTTGTTTTCGCGAACAATGATTGATGCGGGTGCGGATTTGATTTTGGGACACGGGCCCCATGTTGCGAGGGCGATGGAACTTTATAAGGGGAAATTGATTGCTTATTCGCTGGGCAATTTTATGGGCTATCGTACTTTGTCAACTGTGGGAGAATTGGGTAAATCTCTGATTTTGGATGTGAAGATGAATCCGCAGGGTGATTTTGTATCTGGTAAGATTATTCCGATCGCACTTAATGGCCAGGGTATTCCGTCTTTGGATGATGATTTTAGGAGTGTGAAGTTGATTCGGCGTCTGACGAAAAGCGATTTTCCTAATGCTGGTTTGAGTATTGGCGACGGGGGACAGATTGTGAAGCAGAGTAA
>NZ_JAHRFC010000050.1:0-3092 GCF_020883015.1 Microcoleus sp. CAWBG640 | reverse complement strand
GCCAGGGTATTCCGTCTTTGGATGATGATTTTAGGAGTGTGAAGTTGATTCGGCGTCTGACGAAAAGCGATTTTCCTAATGCTGGTTTGAGTATTGGCGACGGGGGACAGATTGTGAAGCAGAGTAAATAGTTGATGGTGGAATTTGCCCATACATGATTAGGGCTTAGGTGTAAATATTACAGAAACCGGGTTTTTTGGTTCTAGTTGAAGGCTGAAATGCAGCATCTAGGTAAGAAATCCGGTTTTTGGGTGTAAAACTAAATTAAGTTTTTGGGATAGGTAGTGAGAGATAGGGCGATCGTGTAAATGTTTGTTACAAAAGCTGGAATTATGCGTAAAAACATAGGGCTATTTCCGAAATCTATATAGAGGCTGAAATTTAGGGAGTCAGAAGCTATGAGGTTTGTATCAGAGGATGCAGCAGGCGATCGGGCTGATAAAGCAGGCGACAGCAACAGCAAAGCTAAGTCAACTCAGAAGGTGGAAACAGATATGTCATCAGCGCCAGAAAACAGAGAGAATCCGATTAATAAGGTTTTGAATCAAGTTGAGAAGATTTTGTGTGAAACTTGGGCAGAAACAGGGTTTGGACAGGTGACTATTGAGAGTGAGAAAGCGGAAAGGGGTAAAGGTAAAATTCAAGTGACTGTGAAAGGTTCAACTTTTTATCGGTATCACATTTCTGAGGAAGATGTTCGGGAGTGGAATTCAAAGGAATAGGTGCGATCGGCGGGGTTGGGGCGGGTTTAGATAATTTGTTGACGGGTGTCAAATATCTAGGCGAACCCGCCCCTACAGGCCTCTAAAATATGGGGATAAATTTGTAGGGGCGGGTTCACCGATAATTTTTGTCACCCACAGATAAATTTTATAAACCCGCCCCCACCCCACCATGAAACTCTGTACAATAAAGATAAGGGAAGGTATTGACAGGTTAAATTAAATGGTGTAGCTTGTTCTTAATTGACGGGAAGTAAACCCACAAGCATCTACCCTGTACGGCTTCAATGGTCGGCAGTATCGTATTTTCAAGCATCGTATTTTCAAACAATTGAATAGAGTCCGAGACGGATGTGATGTTCGCGGGGCTGGGGAAGTGGTGATTTCGCATTATGTGCGATCGACCCTTCTCCGGCCTTTTGTGTTTTTGGCAAACAAATAGACTTGACAAATTGGAGATTAAATATGGCTCGTTTAGATGGAACAACGCAAGACGATCAACTCATTTGGGAGCAGTCAGAACCCGTAGAAATTTACGGCTATGCTGGCGATGACACGCTATGGGGCGATGCGGGAGACGATCTGATCGTTGGCGGTGCTGGAAGTGATTATCTGTTGGGTGATGCGGGTAATGATGTAATCAGTGGCGGTCGGGATAGCGACTACATTGAAGGTGGATTAGGTGCAGATCAACTGTTTGGCGGCAAAGGAGCTGATTACTTAGTCGGCGGTGGTGACACAGATACGCTGATAGGTGGCGGCGGAAGTGATACCTTTGGTCTCACGAGCGATGGGTTAGCTATTATCCGCGACTTTGATGCTGGTTCTGATTCTATCGAACTGTTAGATGATTTGACTGGATCTCGCTTTTTAGTAGCTCGTAATGATAGCAATAGTGTGGGAGTTTATGTTAGCAGCAATGGGGGTTCTGCTTTTGATAAAGTCTTAGCATTGTTGACCAATTTTACTGGGGATGTTGGGAGTGTTTCAAGGAAAATTATCGGTGGAAATGTGACAGCAACTCCGACTCCGACTCCGACTCCGACTCCGACTCCGACTCCGACTCCGACTCCGACTCCGACTCCGACTCCGACTCCTATTCCGACTCCATCACAAAATTCTGAGACAGATAAATTTGATGCTGAGTTGTTACAACTCACAAATGCGGAACGGAGCAAAGCTGGTTTATCACCACTGCGATTTTCCGATCGGTTGGATCAAGCTGCTGATTTACACGCTATTGATATGGCGAGTAAAAATTACTTCGATCACACTGGACTGGATGGTTCTGATCCTGGTACTCGCATTAGCCGTACTGGTTATCAATTTAGTTGGTGGGCAGAAAATATTAGTGGATACCCCGATCCTAAAAGCGCTATCGTATCGTGGATGGACAGTCGCGGTCATCGAGAGAATATCCTAAACCCCAACTTGAAAGAAATAGGTTTTGGTTATGCCAGCCAGGGAAATAAAGACTATTTCGTACAAGTTTTTGGTACACCAATATAGCCTGAAATATGTTTTTGTAAGGTGGTAATCTCCACCTTACTACTTTTCACAAATCAACAAAAAGACTAATTCAGAAGCGTGTTGAGTATCTTTCAGAGTAAACCAAATAGGTGGGAAAATTATGACTATCAAACGACAAGGAATTTATTTGGTCGGAGAAGATACAGCAGACAATGTTGCACTCGAAGCTGGACAACTTCAGGATTTATCTGGAGGATTGATAACTCGAAAAGGCAATGATACTGTCAGCGGTTCCTCTGATGGTGAAGTTGTGTATGGTGGCAAAGGAAATGATGAAATTGAGGGCGGAGGTGGCAATGATTCCCTTCGCGGCGATAAAGATGAAGATACTGTTATCGGAGGAGATGGAGATGATTGCTTGTGCGGCGGTCAAGGTAATGATTCAATTGTCGGTGGTAGTGGCAATGATAGTTTGCACGGCGATCGCGGTATCGATACTTTAACAGGTGGCAGTGGCAATGACACATTTTTCCTACTGCTAGATGATGACAACATTGATTACATTACTGATTATCAAAATGGAGGCGATCGCATTGCCAGTGACAACGGCATTTTGAATTTTGATAACTTCACTTTTAGTGCGGGTACGGGTGCTAATGGTGCTGGTAGTGGCGATACGGTGATGATAGATAAAAGTAGCAATCGGGCGATCGCGGTTTTGCTCAATGTTGCCAGTAGCACGTTTGCAGCTAGTCCGACACCAACACCAGCCCCAACACCAGCCCCAACACCAGCCCCAACACCAGCCCCAACACCAGCCCCAACACCAGCCCCAACACCAACTCCGGTGACAACACCAACTCCGGTGACAACGCCAACTCCGGTGACAACGCCAACTCC
>NZ_JAHRFC010000005.1:0-188567 GCF_020883015.1 Microcoleus sp. CAWBG640 | reverse complement strand
TTATAACGGCATCACAATTCCGGGTGTCAGTGTCGCCATTACTGATAACGACACGGCAGATTTCAGCGTCACACCTACAAACATAACTGCTACGGAAGGCGGTGCAACTGGCAGTTACAAAATCAAGCTAACTTCGCAACCGACTGCACCAGTTAGTATTAGTTTTAATACTGGAAATCAACTTAATCCGATCGCCACACCGATTACTTTTGACAGCACTAACTGGAATGTGGAAAAAACTGTCACTGTCAGTGCGATCGACGACAATGTAGCACAAGGAACCCACAGCGGCACGATCGCTCACACAGCTACGAGTATCGATACAAATTATAACGCGAAAGTCATTCCCAATGTGACAGTATCGATTACTGATAACGATAGTCCCGGTGTTTCTATTGTCCAATCAGGAGGCGGCACAAATATTGCTGAAGGCGGCGCAACGGATACCTACGGCGTAGTTTTGACTAGCGCGCCTGCTGCAAACGTTACGATTAACTTTGAAACTGGGAGTCAAATAAGTGCGATCGCACCTCTGACTTTCACGCCGAATAATTGGAATGTTGCTCAAAATGTCACTGTAAAGGCGATCGATGACAGCATAGCGCAAGGCACGCGCAGCGGCACGATCGCTCACAAATCTGTCAGCACCGATACCAAGTATAATAACCTGACGATTTCTCCCGTGAATGCCACGATTACTGACAACGATACCGCAGGCGCGAGTATTTCACCTGCGAGTATAACAGCTACAGAAGGCGGTGCAACAGGCAGTTACACCATCAAACTAACTTCGCAGCCAACGGCACCAGTTACTATCAGTTTTGATACGGGAAATCAAATTAATGCGATCGCCTCTGTTACTTTCGACGCTACTAACTGGAATGTGGCGAAACCAGTCACAGTAACGGCTACAGACGATACGGTTGTGGAAGGAAATCATGCAGGGGCGATCGCCCATTCTTCTACCAGTACCGATACTAACTATAACAGCATCACAATTTTGCCCGTTAATGTCGCCATTACTGATAACGACACTGCGCCAATATCTCCAACACCAATAAATCCTACCCCAACACCAATAATTCCAATAACAACTCCAATACCAACACCAATACCAAAACCTCCAACACCAATACCAACACCAATACCAACACCAATACCAATATTCCCCACACCAGCACCAACAACTTCGATAATAACTCCAATAACAACTTTAATACCAACTCCCATACCAATATTTCCAATACCAAAATCTCCAACACCCACACCAATAATAACACCAACACCTCCAACACCAACACCAGCGCCAACACCGGCTGGAATTACTGTTAATCCTGCAAGTGGATTAACCACCACAGAAGCAGGTAAAACAGCAACATTTGAAGTCAAACTCAACAGTCAGCCTAATGCTGATGTCAAGATAGATTTAGCAAGTTCCAATACAGCAGAGGGAATAGTTTCCCCGGTATCTCTTACCTTCAATTCAGCTAACTGGAATTCACCGCAAACAGTAACAGTTACAGGTGTTGAAGATAATATTGTTGATGGCGATAAAACTTATACCATTGTTACTGCCCCTGCTGTTAGTACGGATAGCAAATACTCTGGGTTAAATGCACCGGATGTTGCTGTCACCAATAGCGATAATAATACTAGCAGCAGCACGTTAGCCGTTGACCCTGTAACCGGTCAGGAATACGAAAAAGGTGAGCTTTTAGTTAAGTTAAGGCCTCAAGCGAGCGAAGCTACAATTCAAAGCGATTTATTTGAAGCTAACGGTGCGATCGAAGTCGAAAACCTCGTGCCTCCAAGTCCTCCGTCAAATGCCATTAATTCTGCATTTTCAAGTGGTACATTTTTCTCCCGGAGTGCATTCCAATTTGGAAATTTTACGCTTCCCAACCTAAATGTGGACTCGACACAAGAGCAATTACCGCAATGGCGATTGGTGAAAATAGCAGCCAACGCAGACTTGCAACAGGTTAAAGAAAATTTAGCTCGAGATCCCAGAGTAGCAGCGGTTGAACTTAATTACACAGTATCGATCGACCAGTTTTCAAATAACTTTAACTTCAGCCAGCTTTTCAACAATGTATCGATTCTGGATACGCCAAGCGATCCGCGACTTAATGAACTTTGGGGTTTGAATAATACCGGACAAACTGGTGGAAGATTCGATGCTGATATTGATGCACCAGAAGCATGGGATATTCAAAAAGGCAGCAAAAATGTGGTAGTTGCAGTAGTTGATACGGGTGTGGACTACAACCACCAGGACCTTGCTGCTAATATCTGGAGAAATACAGGGGAAATAGCAGGTGATGGCATTGACAACGACCGTAACGGCTACATAGATGACGTGCGCGGCTACAATTTCATCAATAATAATAACAATCCCACAGATATCGCCAGTCACGGAACTCATGTTGCGGGTACTATTGGGGCAGTTGGCAATAACAACATTGGCGTTGTAGGCGTGAGTCAAAATGTTAGCATCATGCCTTTAATGGTTTTTAAAATATACCCTGATGGCAAATTGCTTGCTTCAACCGACGCCCTCGTAAAAGCTATTAATTATGCCACCCAAAAGGGTGCAAAAGTGATTAACGCTAGTTATGGGGGTCCTTCTTTCTCCCAAGCTGAAAAAGATGCGATCGCCGATGCTAATAAAAAGGGTGTTTTGTTCGTAGCAGCAGCAGGTAATGATGCTAAAAACAATGATACTGTCGCACACTACCCTTCCAATTACGATCTCCCTAATATCATTGCGGTAGCAGCTACAACTGACAGTGACCTAGTAGCTTTCTTCTCCAACTATGGAAACAATTCAGTAGATTTAGGGGCTCCAGGACAGAGTATTCTCAGTACGATTCCAGGGAATCAGTACGGTTTCAAAAGTGGAACTTCAATGGCTGCTCCCCACGTAGCGGGAGCGGCAGCCCTACTTTTAGCTCAAAACCCCAGTTTGAGTGTTACACAGCTAAAAGATATCTTAATGAAGACTACAGACCCGCTTACTTCTCTGAATGGAAAAACGGTTAGTGGAGGGCGTTTAAATATTCGCAGAGCTCTCAACCGCCCACCAGTATTAAACTACGGCCCTACAACAACTCCGTGGCACTATAACTATCTAAATGTCAGCAACTCATCGACATTCAATTACACTTTTCCTTGGAACACTTTTACCGATCCCGATCCGGGAGATACCCTCACCTACTCAGCAACCCTCAACAACGGTCAACCCTTACCTTCTTGGTTGAGATTCAACCCCACTACTCGCACCTTTAATGGTACAACTCCAGGGCTGCAAAATTTGGCAATTAAATTAACAGCAGTGGATACGGTAGGTGGCAGCGCGAGCGATGTGATTAACCTGACACTTAGCAGTCGAGGTGTGGTGATTGACGGATACATTGCGGGTGCGACTTTGTTCTTCGATGCTAACAAGAATGGTGTCCTCGATGCCGGGGAACCATCAACTACTACTGACTCTAATGGTGAATATAATCTTGATATTGCTTTCGAGATTTTCGACAAAAATCAGAATGGGGAAATTGACCCATCAGAAGGCAATTTAGTTGCTTTTGGAGGCACTGACACCGCTACTGGTTTGCCACTAGAAACACCAGTCACAGCACCTGCTGATGCCAGTGTTGTCACCCTCTTAACCAGCTTAGTCGCCGACTTGATTGACAAAGGAATTGCACCGGAAATAGCACAATCTCAGGTCAAATCTGCTCTTGCCATTCCCGCTGACGTTGACTTGACAAGCTTTGACCCGATCGACGCCACCAACAACAAGCAACCGGGCGGCGTCCAAGTCTTAGCAGAAATGGTGAAAGTCCAAAACTTCATCACTCAAACTAGCGCTTTGATTGATGGTGGTTCTAGTGCAGCTACCAAGGATATTGTCAAGGCTGTTGTCAGTTCAATTACAACTCCAATTCAATCTGGTACTGTTTTAAATCTAAGCAATGCAGCAGTTTTAGAACCAATAATTCAGCAAGCAGCCACTAAAATCAAGCAGATTGACTCCACTTTAGACAGTCAAAAAGTCAACTCTATTACCTCGCAAGCTGCGACAGTAATGGCAACAGCAAATCAACGCATTGATTCGGCTGTTTCCAGCACAGCCACTCCAATTACTCAAGCAGTTGCCCGTGTTCAACAAGTAGCTTTGGGCGCAACTACTCAAGATTTCAAAGCAGTTGGCGCGGGCAATAAGACAATTTCCCAACTCGTTACTGACAATACTGGTGCTGCATTAGATAGCAAAATTCAAGCCGTAACATTACCTGTTGGGATTGCGACTCCTGTTGTCAGTGGCGACGCAGATTTGGGCAGCAATTCTCCCGATCGCATTCTCGGCACAGATAGCGACGATATCCTGACTGGCGACAGCGCGAATAATTTGTTGATGGGCATGAGGGGCAATGATTCTCTCGATGGTGGCGCGGGGAATGATAGTCTTTTCGGCGGCAAAGATAGCGATATTTTGCTCGGAGGTAGCGGTGATGATGCGTTGTTTGGTGGTCGCGGTGCTGATAGCTTGAATGGCGGTGATGGCGATGATATTTTGCTCGGAGGTAAGGGTGATGATGTGTTGTTTGGTGGTTTGGGCAGTGATAGTTTGACGGGAGGTGCTGGCAATGATAAATTCTTGCTTTCCACCAATTCCGGTACTGATAATATTACTGACTTTGAAGTTGGTAAAGACTTGTTAGTTTTGGGTAGCGGGCTGACTTTCTCCCAACTTTCAATTACTCAAGAAAATAGTTCAACATTAATCCGCTTGTCTGCAACTGGTGAAATTTTAGCATCTTTGAATGGGGTGACGGCAAGTGCGATCGGTGTCGCAAATTTTGGCTCAATCTAATGTCTGGTAAGCTCAATATAATGTCTGGTAATAGGTAATGCGTCATGTGATATGCAATCGATCGCCAATTACCTATTACCTCTCCTCCCTCCCTCTCCTCCTCTGAGTTGATCGAGGGGATATCTAACCCGCATTAGTATTACCCATTACCCGGCTGTTGCAAGTACAATCCCTGAAACCACACCAACTATGACACAATTAACATCTAACTTTGAATGGCTCAAACAATTCGGCACACCCGGTGGGGATTACCTCGGAGACACAGCATTTGACAGTGCAGGCAATCTCTATCTGATAGGAGAGGCCTACGGCATTTTAGGTGGCACAAATCCAAGTAGCAATAGCTGGATAACCAAATATGATGCCGGTGGCAATCAGTTGTGGTCGGTCAAGCAATTAACGAATCGATCTTCGAGCAAAGTGACAGTAGATAGTGCAGGCAATGTTTACGTCGCAGGAACAACCAATACTACCAAGCTTTTTGAGCAAAAGGACGCTTGGGTAGCTAAGTATGACAGCACCGGCAACCAGTTGTGGCTCCAGGAGTTCAACTTCACAAAATATGATGAGTATCCATCTGATATAGCGGTGGATGATGCTGGCAATGTCTACCTGACGGGAACAGAAGGATTTTCAGGTATAAGTCGAACCCCAGGCCTCAGAAGGACTTGGATCGCTAAGTATGACGGCAGTGGCAACCAGTTGTGGTTGAAGAAAGTCGAGTCTGGCAGCGACGACAAATTCCCCATTGGCATAGCAGGAACATACCCCTATGGCATTAAGGTGGACAGCAGCGGCAATCTCTACGTGGTGGGGAAAAACTTTAATAGATATGTAAACTTCAGTCTACCGCCACCGGCTGATGGTAACACTTGGGCGACTAAGTACGACAGCAATGGCAATCAGTTGTGGTTCCAGCAATTCGGGACGGCAGTACAAGGGCTCTCAGACTTAGCACTCGATAGCGCTAACAATCTCTACTTGATGGGAGCAGTCAGTGGCGCTTTGGCAGACACCAATGCCAGCAATCTAGATATTTGGACAGCTAAGTACGACAGCAATGGCGAGCGATTGTGGGTCCAGCAATTTGGGAGTCGTGAAGATGATTATCCCTCAGAGTTAGTAGTGGATAGTGCTGGTAATCTCTACCTGACGGGGATAACCAAGGGTGATTTGGGAAGTCCTAATGCAGGCAATCTAGATATTTGGGCAGCTAAGTACAACAGCAATGGCGATCGATTGTGGCTCCAGCAATTCGGCAGTCGTGAAAATGATTCTCCCTCAGACTTAGTAGTAGATAGTGCTGGCAATCTCTACCTGACGGGAAAAACCAACGATGCTTTGGCAGGTCCCTATACAGGCAGTACAGATATTTGGGCAACTAAGTATGACAGTAATGGCGATCGGTTGTGGTTCCGGCAATTCGGAACTGAGGAATCTGGCGAGACGTTTAACTTAGAACTCGATCGCGCCGGCAATGTCTATTTGACTGGAGGAACTAAGGGCGCTTTCGGAGGTCCCAATGCCGGCGGTAATGATATTTGGCTTGCTAAATCCAGCACGAGTACAGAGGAAGTTACGCCGACACCAATTATCGGTACTGATGGTGACGATTTCCTGGCAGGAAATCGCAGCAACGATACCATCAGCGGTAAACAGGGAAATGATACCATCATCGGCTTTGATGGCAGCGATCGGATGTACGGCGATTTAGGAAATGATTTTCTCGATGGTAGCCAAAAGGATGACACTCTCTATGGTGGCAAGGGTAATGATACTTTGCTTGGAGGTAATGGTGATGATGTTTTGATGGGCGATCGGGGTTCTGATAGTCTCGTTGGCGGCGAAGGGAATGACACTCTCTACGGCGGTAAGGGCAATGATACTTTGCTTGGAGGTAATGGTGAGGATGTTTTGATGGGCGATCGGGGTTCTGACATTTTGAACGGCGGCGATGGCAATGATATTCTGCTGGGAGGTAAGGGTGATGATGTTTTGATGGGCGGTTTGGGAGATGATACTTTGACAGGGGGAAATGGGAGCGATCGATTCCTGCTTTCCGCCAATTCTGGGGCTGATACTATTACCGATTTTGAATATGTAAAAGATTCGCTTTCTCTCAACAATGGCTTGAATTTTTTCCAACTTTCTATTACTCAAGAAAACAATGCAACTTTCATCCGTTTATCAGCAACCGGAGAGATTTTAGCTTCTCTAAATGGGGTGACTGCTAGCCTGATTAATGCTGCGGATTTCAATCTAGGTTAGAGCATTATGTTAGAACCCCGACTTATTCAACAAGTCGGCGTTCTAGCTTCTAATTGCAGCTAATCTAGCGCTTCAATTTGCGTTTGGCTGCTAGAATCCCCAATCCTGCTAAAGTACCGAACATAGTAGAAGGTTCTGGTACGGGTTCAGAAGCTTCTTTGGTAAAAGAGCTTTTAATGGCGATCGCATCATTAGCACATTCCGCAAACAAATTAGCAATATAACTCCCAGAAGGCATGGAGGATTTATTAAAACTAAATCCAATAGTTTGAGAACCTTGGGCATTAAACTGAGCAAAATTCAAACCCAGGACACTCAAAGTTTCTGGGGTGAGAAAATTTATTTCTCCGACTTTTGTACCCGAATCAATTGAGTTCATAACTGTCCAGTTACCTGTTTGCTCAAAATATGGGTCTGTGGCCGATAAATCGCCCATTGATGGTGTTCCACCTGCTGACTTCACGCGATCGTTGAATAAAGTTAAATTGGCAAAACCAGAGTTGGTTTGAGTAACGCTTTTAGCAGTAACTTTGCTGTAAACCCCTGTGGTAGCTACACCGGAGTCGTTTCCTTCTGCAAAACGGATACCAAATAAGTTGCCCTTTGCGTTAGCTGTGTTAAAATCTTGACCGGAAAAGTTGAAAAATAAATCGCCGTAATTGATATTGCCTCTTTGGACACCGCTGTTAGCATATCCTGCTAAGCTGAGATTGGAGTTGATGGCAATGAATGCGGTATCTGATGTTTCTTTGACGGCGATGCCATAAAATTCAAATTCGCCACCACCAATTTGAAGGCCGGTCACACCATCATTGAAGGAGTCGATCGCATAATTCCAGCTATTAGAGAGGGTGGCTGCGGCGGCTTTTGGTTGTTGTGCTGCGACAGTTGCACATAATAACATAGCGCCTGAGTAAACCCATCGCTTCAAAGTTTTAGAACTTGTATTCATTAAATGTTTCCTGGGGAATGAGTGGGAAGATAATAGTCTGTAGCTAACTATCTATAAAATTACCAATCCGACAATTACCTATTAGTTAGTATTGTTCATAAAATTATTATATTAAAATTTTATCTTAAAATTAGAAAGTCAACTCTTCTACGAATTATTTAAATTAAATCATGGATTATCGTCATTTTATTTAAAGTTTTGGTAAAGATATGACAGCGCTCAAACCAAAATTTATTTGTATATTTTCTAGGTGACAAGTATAAATTTTAACAAATATATTTCAGTAATTTTGTTATTTGCTAGACAAGATATAAGCAAGTGTTCTAAATAATCGCCGACAGTTCGTTAACGATCTTGACTCGCCCCTTGAGCACAGAACGCAGCAAACGGTTCAGGGAGTTTCTGTCTTCGTCTTCGAGAGATTCGTCCAAAACCGCGGCCATTAAGCCATAGCGATCGGCTATGGTCAAAGTGCCAGTATCACTCACAGAAGCAAGTATTTCTGAAATAGCGCCGGGAATCAGTTGAATGAAAAACATGAGGTGTTGATTGAACTCTACATATATATCATCCCTGGTTCTCCCAAAATCCCTCGTGATGCCGACATCGTATATCTGGTGATATTTTGATACAAAGTAGGTGACATTAGGCACTCTAATTGTGTGATGGTGAGAACCCAGAGACTACGATCCATGTCACAAAAATATTTTTGTGCACGCCAATCTAAAGATTTATTAATTTTTTTGAACTCCCTGGGCATTTTTACCCACTCATGCAAAAAACGCATTGCAAATACGCGAAAATTTCATAAAACTCTATTTTTTGTAAAAATAGCTACGAATATTTACGGTTAAGGGCTTTACATTAGTTCACAACCAAGGTGCAGAGAAAGGCAGCGATCGACCGAACCATCCGTAGCAACTATTACCAAAGTAGTTCCGTGGCTGTCTCAGCAGCACCAAGTAAAAATCTAATTCACAGATAGCCAGCGATGCTTACAAGAAATGCGATCGAGTAACTAGATATACAGTTTTAAATCAGTAAACTCACTAAGGTTAGCGAAAAATCACACTTTATGCCCCAAGTCAATAGCTCCCCCAACAAACCAGCCGCGAGGGTAAACCCATGACCCAAACCGTAGAACCCAAAGCCAGCTTAAACAAATTTGAAAAACTCAAAGCCGAAAAAGACGGCTTAGCGCTCAAAGCGGAACTGGAAGACTTCGCTAAAATCGGCTGGGAAGCAATGGACGCAACAGACCGCGAGCATCGCCTGAAATGGCTAGGTATCTTCTTTCGGCCGGTCACGCCCGGAAAATTCATGATGCGACTGCGCTTACCCAATGGCATCATCACCAGCAGTCAAACCAGAACCATGGCAGAAATTGTACAACGCTACGGAGATGAAGGCAGCGCTGACATCACTACCAGACAAAACCTGCAACTACGTGGCATTCTGATCGAAGACTTGCCAGATATCTTCCACCGCCTCAAAGAAGTTGGCCTGACCAGCGTCCAGTCTGGCATGGATAATGTGCGAAATATTACAGGTTCGCCAGTAGCGGGCTTAGACGCAGACGAACTGATAGATACGCGGGAACTGGCTTATCAAGTTCAAGACATGATTACCAATTGTGGTGAAGGTAATCCCCAGTTTTCCAATTTACCGAGAAAATTTAATATTGCGATCGCCGGCTGTCGTGACAACTCAGTCCACGCTGAAATTAACGACATCGCCTTTGTCCCCGCTTATCAAGACGGCAACATCGGTTTCAATGTTTTAGTCGGGGGTTTCTTCTCCGCCAAACGCTGCGAAGCAGCCATTCCCCTCAACGCCTGGGCAAGTCCTAGCGACGTTGTAGATTTGTGCAAAGCTATATTAAGTGTGTACCGCGATCGCGGGCCCAGAGCCAATCGCCAAAAGTCCCGCCTCATGTGGCTGATTGACGAGTTGGGCATCGAACAATTCCGAGCCCAAGTAGAACAGGAATTAGGCCGTACTTTGCTTCCTGCTGCGGCCAAAGATGAAATCATCTGGGACAAACGCGATCACATCGGCATTTACGACCAAAAACAATCAGGTTTAAAGTATGTAGGTTTGCACGTTCCCGTCGGCCGACTTGCAGCAGCGGATTTATTCGACTTAGCCAGAATTGCCGACGTCTACGGCAGTGGGGAACTCAGACTCACCGTCGAAGAAAACGTGATTATTCCCAACGTTCCTGAATCGCGGATTGAATCCTTGGTTAAAGAACCGCTGCTAGAGCGTTTTTCCATCGACCCCGCACCCCTAACGCGAGCCTTGGTTTCCTGCACCGGTGCCAAGTTTTGTAACTTCGCCCTCATCGAAACCAAAAGCCGTGCGGTGGGGATGATTCGGGAACTGGAAGCCGAACTCTCAGTACCCAAACCAGTGAGAATTCACTGGACTGGTTGTCCCAATTCCTGCGGTCAACCCCAAGTAGCAGACATCGGTCTGATGGGGACAAAGGTTCGCAAGAATGGCAAAACCCTCGAAGGTGTTGACATTTATATGGGAGGTACTGTCGGCAAAGATGCTCATTTGGGTAGCTGTGTCCAAAAAAGTATTCCCTGCGAAGACCTCAAACCTGTGCTGATGCAAATTTTAGTGGATAAGTTCGGGGCGGTTCCCAAGGCATCTGGGGAAGTAGCTTCTCTCAACCGACAATTGCTATTGACGGTTGACGAGGGGGAAACAACGGTTCCCGAAGCGAAACCTCAGACATCTACTGTCATTTTCGCTCGATCGGGCAAAGAAGTTGCTTGCAGCGAAGATGAGTTCATCCTCGATGTTGCCGAAGGTGCAGGAGTCCAACTCGATAGCAGTTGCCGCTCAGGCAGTTGTGGCACTTGTAAGCAGAAACTCCTAAAAGGCGATATCGCCTACGATGGGGAACTTGACGCGCTCAGTGACATAGAACCAGGGTTCATTTTAACCTGTAGCGCGCGGGCGATCGGCAAAGTGACCATCGATGCCTGATCTCACAATGTGATATTCAAGACTATCAAATAGTATGATGTCACTGCAAAGGAAATGATTGGATTCTGTGCCAACAAAGTCAAGCAATCTCAAACCTAGATTTTTGCTTTCCCAAGCACCTAGTTCGCACAAAATCTCACACCTTTATCTCACATAATCTCAAAGTACACCAAAAATTCAAGACACATGAGCAACCTTTCTAGAAGAAAATTCATCATCACCGCCGGAGCAACAGCAGCCGGCACTCTCCTAGCCCACGGTTGCAGTTCCGGTTCCAGCACCAGCAATAGCACTGGCAGTCCCACCCCCAGCGCTTCCTCTGGCACTCCCAGCCCAGCAGTCAGCATCAACCCCGCCGACGCCCCGGAAGTTACGGCAGCAAAACTCGGATTCATTGCTCTAACTGATTCAGCACCCTTAATTATTGCCCAAGAAAAAGGCTTATTTGCCAAGTACGGCATGAAAGACGTGCAAGTTGCCAAACAAGCATCTTGGCCAGTTACACGCGACAACTTAGAACTGGGTTCTGACAAAGGCGGTATCGACGGTGCCCACATTTTATCCCCCATGCCTTACCAGATGACCTTGGGCACTATTACCAAAGGTAATCAACCAGTGCCGATGAACATTGTGGCACGGTTAAATACTAATGGTCAGGCAATTTCCATCAGCAAAAAATACCTAGATTTAAAAGTAGGTACTGACAGCAAAGCCCTCAAAACGGCTCTCGCTAATCAAAAAGTTGCTATTACCTTTCCCGGCGGCACCCACGACTTGTGGATGCGTTATTGGCTAGCAGCCGGTGGTATCAATCCAGATACAGAGGTTTCCGTGATTCCAGTTCCGCCACCCCAAATGGTAGCTAACATGAAATCCGGCAGCATGGAAGCCTTTTGTGTAGGCGAACCTTGGAATGCTCAGCTAGTTGCTCAAAAGGTCGGATACACTGCTTTAGTCACCGGAGAACTTTGGAAAGACCATCCCGAAAAATGTTTAGCTTTAAGAGCAGATTGGGTGACTAAAAATCCGAAAGCTGCTAAAGCAATTACCATGGCTGTCTTGGAAGCTCAACAGTGGTGCGACAAGCCTGAAAATAAAGACGAAATGTGTCAAATCATTTCCCAAGATAAGTGGTTGAAAGTGCCAGTTGCAGACATTATCGGTCGCGCCAAAGGTCAAATCGATTACGGTACCGGTCGCGTTGAACCAGCCAGCACCTTAGCCATGAAATTCTGGGCTGACAATGCTTCCTATCCCTACAAGAGTCACGATGCTTGGTTCATTACCGAAAATATTCGCTGGGGTTATATGCCGGCAAATACCGACATCAAAGCAACGGTTGATAAAGTTAACCGCGAGGATATTTGGAAAGCAGCGGCGACAGCAATTGGTGTTCCCGCAGCTCAAATTCCCGCTACCACTTCTCGCGGTGTGGAAACCTTCTTTGATGGCGTGAAATTTGACCCAGATAAGCCCGAAGAATATTTGAAGGCTCTGGTAATCAAGAAGGCATAATTAGCGCACAGTTGACAAGTGGACTGTAGATTGTTAGCCAATTCTTGAATTGAGTGGAGTTGGGTTTCCCAACTCCACCGCCAACAGCTCCCACGGTTTAGATTTCAAAGCATCTACAAATAATCGATTATTCACTATAATCCAAACAGAAAAATGGCAACAAATCTCTCTGTTTCTAAGAGCAAAAATCCTGTAGATTTCATTCTGAATCAAGTTCAGAAAAATCGCAAAAAAATTATCCGTCCCCTAGTGGCGATCGCAGTTCTGCTCATAGTTTGGCAAATTCTCTGTCACGATGCCTCATCGTCGTTACCAGGCCCGATCAAAGCCGTCCAAGAAAGCTGGAATTTGATTATCAATCCTTTCTTCGACAACGGTGGCACAGACAAAGGCTTATTTTGGCAACTTGCAGCCAGCTTGCAACGGGTGGCGATCGGCTTTACTTTAGCAGCAGTGCTCGGCATTGGTTTAGGAATCCTCATCGGCACAAACTCCCTCATGTTCGATGCCTTAGACCCGCTGTTTCAAGTATTCAGAACCATCCCGCCCCTGGCTTGGCTGCCGATCGCCCTGGCAGTATTTCAACAGTTCAATCCCTTTGAAGTCATTGGGATGAAAGCCAACGAAGTTTCAGCGCTTTTCGTAATTTTAATTACAGCAATTTGGCCGATTTTAATTAACACTACCGTAGGGGTTCAACAAATCCCCCAAGACTACAGAAACGTCGCCCGCGTGTTGCGTTTGCCTAACAAAAAATACTTCTGGAAAATCTTGCTTCCCTCTTCAGTTCCTTACATCTTCACTGGCTTGAGAATCGGTATTGGTTTGTCTTGGCTGGCGATTGTAGCTGCGGAAATGTTAGTCGGCGGCGTTGGCATCGGGTTCTTCATCTGGGATGCTTACAACAGTTCTAGACTCAGCGCGGTGATTCTGGCTGTGCTTTATGTGGGAATTGTCGGTTTGATTCTAGACAGAATTGTCGGTTTCATCGCCTCCAAAGTTGTTCCTGAAGAACAGAAATAGAATTTGGGAATGGGGAATGGGGAATGGGGAATGGGGAATGGTTGCAAACTAAAAACTGCCAAAAATTAGTTGTAAATTAATTCCCAATGCCCAATTACCAATTAGCTATTACCAATTAGCTATTACCAAATAACAATTAATAATTAGCATCTGCTCTGTAAAAATTACCCTAAAAAAATCATGTCAGTATTTGTTGAAGTAGACCACGTAGACCGCGTATTTAACTTACCCAATGGTGAGCAATATATTGCGCTCAAAAACATTGAACTAAAAATTAAAAAAGGAGAATTTATCTCCTTGATCGGACACTCCGGTTGTGGTAAATCGACACTGTTAAATATCATCGCTGGACTGGATCAAGCAAGTCAGGGCGGGATTACTCTAGAAGGCCGCGAAGTCCGCGAGCCTGGCCCCGATCGCATGGTAGTGTTTCAAAACTACTCCCTGCTACCTTGGCTGACAGTCCGCGAAAATATTGCTCTAGCCGTGGATGAAATCTATAGAGATATCTCTAAAGAAGACCGAGATTTAATTATCGAACACCACATCGCCTTAGTCGGACTGCGACACGCCGCCCACAAACGTCCAAGTGAAATTTCTGGGGGGATGAAACAACGAGTGGCGATCGGCCGCGCCCTCGCGATCCGCCCCAAATTGCTGTTGCTAGACGAACCCTTCGGCGCATTGGATGCTTTAACTCGTGGCGGTTTGCAAGACCAGTTGATGAAAATTTGCGAAGAAAGTAAAGTAACTGGGGTCATGGTAACGCACGACGTTGACGAGGCCTTGCTGCTGAGCGATCGCATCGTGATGCTAACCAACGGGCCCGAAGCGCAAATCGGGCAAATCCTCGAAGTCAACATCCCCCGCCCCCGCAAGCGTATGGAAGTAGTCAACCACCCCAGTTACTACGCCCTGCGTGGCGAAATGGTTTACTTCCTCAACCAACAAAAACGAGTCAAACAGCGTCGCGCAGCCCAACAAAAATCAGCACAACAACAATCCCCAGCGGTAGTTGTGTCCCGCAACGGCTTGGAAAAAGTCAACCTCGATATCGGCTTTATTCCCCTCACCGACTGCGCCCCCTTAGTAGTAGCCAAAGAAAAAGGATTCTTCAAAGCCCACGGTTTGGAAGAAGTCACCCTCGTGCGGGAACCTAGCTGGAAAGAAATCGCTAAAGGAGTCGCCCAAGGACGCCTAGACGCGGCCCAAATGGTGGCAGGAATGCCGATCGCCATGCTGCTAGGCTTAGACGGCGAAATGCCAGTCCCCGTCTGTAGCGCCTTAACCTTGTCCCGCAACGGCAATGCCATCGTCCTAGGCAAACACCTTTACAATCAAGGCATTCGGACCTTGGAAGATTTGAAAGCCGCGATCGACAGTACCCCCGATAAAGCTCACACCTTGGGCATGGTACACCCCGCCTCGATGCACAATCTGCTGTTCCGTTACTGGCTGGCCGCTGGGGGCATTGACCCCGACGTTGATGTCGCCTTAACCGTGATTCCGCCCCCACAGATGGTAGCCAATTTAAAAGCAGGCAACATCGACGGTTATTGTTCAGGAGACCCCTGGAACTCCCGTGCAGTCAACGACGGTACAGGTTTTGTCATCGCCCGTTCCTTGGATATTATGCCTGGACACATCGAAAAAGTCCTGGGTGTTCGCGAAGATTGGGCTCAGAAATATCCGCAAACTCACGTCGCCCTCGTCAAAGCCCTTTTGGAAGCCTGCGACTACTGCGACGATCGCCGCAACCGCCAAGAAATCTTAGAATTGATTTGCCAAGAACAATATATCGGTGCTGACCCCAAAGATGTGCGTCCGGGCTTCCTCGACCCTTACAATAACGGTACGACGACCAAACCGGAAATGGTTTACAACTTCAATCAGTTCTACGTTGACAAAACCAATTTTCCCGATCGCCTGGAAATGCTCTGGGTGACGGCGCAAATGGCCAGGTGGGGCATGATTCCATTCCCGAAAAACTGGGTGGAAGTAGTCGATCGAGTTTTGCGCCCGGATGTGTTTGGTCAAGCAGTCAGAGAATTAGGTTTGCCAGATGTCGGTCGCGATCGTCGTAGCATTGAACTATTTGATGGTAGTGTCTTTAATCTAGACGACCCGATCGAGTATCTAGAAAACGTCAAAATCAAGCGTAACGTCCGCATTGAAGAAATCTTAATTGAACCCGTAGGCAGTCAGTGTTCAATCAAACTGCCTGTCGCATAATCAGGAAGTCAGTAGTCAGTAGTCAGTAGTCAGTAGTCAGTAGTCAGTAGTCAGTAGTCAGTAGTCATTAGTCAGTAGTCATTAGTCAGTAGTCAGTAGTCATTAGTCAGTAGTCATTTGTTATTTGTTGCCGATGCTATAAAGGCCCGATGCCCATTCCAATTCTTCAACTTAAAACTCTTGCACTATTTTCATCCCATTTCCTATGCCTAATCCAGAAAACCCTAACCCCCATTCTGAAAATATGCAAACTCTCCCAAATCAAAAAACAACTAAAGCTAGCAACGACAAAACCTCGACACCATTTTTGTCGATTAAAGACGTATCAAAAGTCTACCAAACTCCCAAAGGCCCTGCCGTAATTCTCGACGGTGTAGACCTCCAGATTAATGAAGGTGAATTTATTTGCTTGATCGGTCACTCCGGCTGTGGCAAATCTACTTTACTCAACATGATCGCCGGATTCAACGGGCCGACAGAAGGAGAGATTACACTCGAAGGTGCGCGGATTACTGAACCTGGACCCGATCGCATGGTAGTGTTTCAAAACTACTCGCTGCTACCTTGGCTGACTGCTACTGAAAACATCCACCTCGGCGTTGAAACTGTTTACGCCGAAAAGTCCCCAGAGGAACACAATGCGATCGTTCAGCAACACCTAGAATTGGTGGGACTTACCGAAGCTAGCAACAAAAGACCAGGCCAGTTGTCTGGGGGGATGAAACAAAGAGTTGCGATCGCCCGCGCCCTAGCAACTCGCCCCAAACTGTTGATTTTAGACGAACCCTTCGGAGCTCTAGACCCGATTACGCGGGAAGAGTTGCAAGAAGAATTGCTCAAAATTTGGCGGGAGTACAAAATTACCGTCATCATGATTACCCACGATATCGATGAAGCTTTGTTTTTGGCCGATCGCATCGTGATGATGACCAACGGTCCAGCCGCTAAAATCGGGGAAGATATGCACATTCCCTTCAGCCGTCCCCGCAACCGCACGCGGATCATGGAAGATCCGAAATACTACGAACTGCGGAACTTTGCTTTAGAGTTCTTGTTCTCCCGCTACGCCCACACAGAAGGCGAGGAAGAAACCGAAACCGCCCTCCCACCCTTGCCCGAATCAGCCCTCAGACCCGCCGCTGTTCCGCAGGAAAAGTCGAGAACCAAGTTGGCGCCCGCAGAATTTGTACCTCACGCTTCGGAGCCCTCAGAAGCATCACGAATCAAAGGCGCTGTACTAGGAGTGTCTTGGCTATTCGCGATGAGTATTTTAGCTGCGGTCAATATGTCTCATGTTGGTAGTCAGCAAAAACAAAAATTAGCAGAAACTGCACCGACTGCGCCGGCGGCTGCGGTAATTAGTTCTCCTCCCACTCCGGCTGCACCAATTGCTGCGACAACCGCACCGAGTGCTGCTGCTACCACCGCGCCGAGTCCTGCTGCTACCACTGCACCGAGTGCTGCTGCTACCACTGCACCGAGTGCTGCTGCTACCACTGCACCGAGTGCTGCTGCGACAACCGCACCAATTGCTGCTACGACAACCGCGCCTAGTGCTGCTGCGACCACTGCGCCCAGTCCTGTTGCGACTACTGCACCAATTGCTGCTACGACAACCGCGCCTAGTGCTGCTGCGACCACTGCGCCCAGTCCTGTTGCAACCACTGCACCGAGTGCTGCTGGGACTACTGCACCGAGTGCTGTTGCGACCACTGCACCGAGTGCTGCTGCTACCACCGCACCGAGTGCTGTTGCGACCACTGCACCGAGTGCTGTTGCGACTACTGCACCGAGTGCTGCTGCTACCACCGCACCTAGTGCTGCTAAGACCACTGCGCCGAGTGCTGCTGCTACCACCAGCCCTACCTCACAGATTGCGGACAAAGCGCAACTCGATGCGATCGGACAGCAGTTATATGCACAAATTGACCAAAATTGGAGCACAACTCCCACCTTTACTGAAAGTTTGACTTATCGAGTCAAAGTGAAGCAAAACGGGGACATAGTGCAGTTCGAGCCTACAAATAAAGCAGCTAAAGATTTCGTCAAAGAAACTCCTCTGCCCGTTTTGCAAATTCCGGCCGGTGCCCCAGCAGGTGCTGAAAAAACTGCTGAATTTCAAGTAACTTTTAGCCCCAGTAATGGTGGTAAATTAGAAGTTAAAACTGGCAAATAGCTAATTGGTAAGATATACCGGGTTTTTTGCAAAAATTCGGTTTATCAATTACCTATTAGCTTAAAAAAACAAGCATCTATAAATTAGCAGATGGAAACTATCAAAACTCTTTGCCCTTACTGCGGTGTAGGTTGTGGTCTAGAAGTTGTTCCCGACAAAAACCAAGGTTGGAAAGTCCGGGGCGATCGCAACCACCCATCCAGTCAGGGCATGGTTTGTGTCAAGGGAGCAACGGTAGCAGAGTCAATTCGCACCGATCGACTACTTTATCCGATGATGCGAGATACTCTCGATCGACCGTTCCGCCGCGCTAGCTGGGACGAAGCACTAGATGCGATCGTCAACCGCATCCAAACAATTCGCAGCACTACCGGCACCGATGGTATCTGCGTTTATGGTTCCGGTCAATTCATCACAGAAGATTATTATGTGGCCCAGAAATTGGTTAAAGGTTGTCTGGGAACTAATAATTTTGATGCCAATTCTCGTCTGTGTATGTCTTCAGCAGTGTCTGGATACGTGCAAAGTTTTGGTGCTGACGGGCCGCCTTGCTGTTACGACGATTTAGAATTAACAGATTGCGCTTTTATTATTGGTAGCAATACCGCAGAATGCCATCCAATTGTTTTCAATCGCTTAGCAAAATACCATAAAAAAAATCCCCATGTCAAGATGATTGTGGTAGATCCGAGGCGGACTCCGACGGCGGAAGCAGCGGATTTGCACTTGGCAATCAAACCAGGTACTGATATAGACTTACTCAATGGAATTGCCTATTTACTGTTGCAAAGCGACAGCATAGATCCAAAATTTATTCAAGAATCCACAGTTCATTTCGAGCAGTTTGTGCAAGTTGTCAACACCTATACGCCGGAATTCGTAGCCTCGCGCTGTGGCATTTCTGTGGGAGACTTGGAAACCGCGGCTAAGTATTGGCAACAGTCCCAGCGGGTTTTGTCTCTGTGGTCTATGGGCATTAACCAGTCCTCTGAAGGCACGGCAAAGGTGCGATCGCTAATTAATTTGCACTTGATGACCGGTCAAATCGGCAAACCGGGATGCGGCCCGTTTTCCCTCACAGGCCAGCCAAACGCCATGGGAGGGCGGGAAGCAGGGGGACTTTCTCACCTATTACCGGGATATCGAACTGTGAAAAATGCCCAACACAGAACCCAAGTAGAGCAATTGTGGGGTCTGACACCCGGAAGTATTTCGCCCAATCCAGGCCGCACTGCTTGGGAGATGATTTTGGGTTTGGAAACCGGCCAAGTAGAGATGTTGTGGATTGCAGCTACCAATCCGGTAGTGAGTATGCCGGATTTGGAACGGACAAAAGCGGCTTTATTGCGATCGCCCTTTACAGTTTATCAAGAAGCTTACTATCCCACCGAAACCTCCGCCTACGCTCACATCCTCTTACCGGCAACTCAGTGGAGTGAAAAAACGGGAGTGATGACCAATTCCGAACGTCGCGTTAGTCTTTGTATCGGTTTCGACACACCTTTAGGGGAAGCCCGCGACGACTGGAGTATTTTCGCTGAGGTGGGACGCAGGTTGGGTTTTGCCGAACAGTTTGCTTTCAATAACAGTGGTGATGTTTACCAAGAGTTCGTACAGTTAACGCGGGGCCAGCCCTGCGACGTCACAGGCCTCAGTCACGAATACTTGCACCAAGAAGGCCCTCAGCAGTGGCCTTGTCGGGAAAATGAACCCAAGCATTCAGCCAAAGAAGCTAAGCGGCTTTACACTGATGCACGTTTCCCAACTCCCGACCAGCGGGCGAGATTTTCAGCTTATCATTCCCGTGGACTGGCTGAACCTCCAGACCCCAATTATCCTTTTGTGTTAACCACGGGCAGAGTTTATGGACACTGGCACACCATGACGCGCACTGGTAGAACCGACAAAATTAATCAATTGCACCCGGAACCCTTTTTGGAAATTCATCCCCGCGATGCTGCTAATTTGAAGATTAAGGAAGGGGATTTGTTGGAAGTTCGATCGCGCCGTGGTAAAGGAGTGTTTCCCGCAAAAGTGACTAAGGCGATCGCCCCTGGTACTCTATTTGTACCAATGCACTGGGGTTCTCTGTGGGCCCAAGGCGCCGAAGCCAACGCCATGACTCATGCTGAAAGTTGTCCTGATTCTAAACAACCGGAGTTAAAAGCTTGTGCAGTCCAGTTGGTGAGGGTTGGGGCGGAAATTGAAGCGGAAGTAGGTGAGTTTAATTGGACCCAATCTCCCATTCCAGTCAGTTCTCGATCGCGGAGTTAATTTTTTCAGCTCAATTTTTTCCGCTTTACACCTTTAAGTCCGATCGAAGCAACCAGGTTTTCGATCGGCCTGACTCTAATTTATAGGCACAAAAATTTGCTGTTTAAACCCACAACGTTGAGTCAGAAACCCTATTTATTCATAGCTTTTGCCTCAGTTCTGTTTGCTTTTTTATTGGTTGTGTTTGATTGATTTTTGGTGGTTTTTGGTGGTTTTTGGTTTTGCCTTTCGATCGACTATCACCAAATAATTGCAGTATGGAGCGATAGGTGCTATGATCTATTCATAAGGCTTATTTTCGGCAGTATAGTTCGTTCGATCGGCGTTCCTCCGGATTTAATTCTCTACACCCTCTAATTCTGGAGAATGTTTAATGTCAATTTATGTCGGCAATTTATCCTACGAAGTTACGCAGGAGCACCTCAACCAAACTTTCGGAGAATACGGCACTGTTAAGCGCGTTCAGTTACCTGCCGATCGGGAAACAGGTCGGATGCGCGGCTTTGCTTTCGTAGAAATGTCCACAGAAGCCGAAGAAACAGCAGCTATTGAAGCCCTTGACGGTGCTGAATGGATGGGTCGTGACCTTAAGGTCAACAAGGCAAAACCCCGCGAAGAACGTGGTGGTTCTAATGCCGGTGGTAACTGGGGCGGCGGCAACAATCGCTCTTCTCGTCGCTACTAAAGCATCCAAGCTAAATTTTTAGCTTCCTTGCTTGTCCCTAGGCTGGCCGCGAGTTAGGAGTCAATAATCCTTCTCTATTGACGAAAGAAAACTGTCTCCGCGATCGCACCCAGTCTTCAAATCCTCAAAATATTGTCGTTTAGCAATAGTTTGAGGATTTTTTATGGCAAAAATTCATCAAGCAACCCCAGACACAGGGGATTGCCAAGAACAGCAGACAATGACATTATCAATAATAAATCATCATTAAGTCACGGGTATGCTGAAAAAAATACTGAGGCAACTTTCTAAATTCGGCAGCGATGAACAATTTCTGCACTTTACTGAAAATGTAGAAGTAGTCGTATCGAAAGTTTTATCTCTGGCGATGATTATGGTAATTATCATCAGCGTTTGTGATTTGCTAATTTATGTAGCAAAAGAATTAATCAATGACCCCCAGACTTTGTTAAAAGACACGCTATTTGTCATCTTTGGGTTATTTTTAAATGTTTTAATCGCGCTAGAAATCTTAGAAAATATTACAGCTTACCTGAAAAAGCACGTCATTCAAGTAGAATTAGTCATTGTCACTTCTTTAATCGCCGTCTCTCGTAAAATAATTATTCTCGATTTAGAAAAGAAAACTGCCGCCGACTTAATCGGTTTAGCTACAGCAATTTTCGCTCTTTCCATTAGTTATTTGATAGTCCGATACACGAATAAAGGAAATAATTAATATTCCGGGAATTAGGTCTAGGGAACTTTAAACCTTATTCCTTATTCCTTATTCCTTATTCCTTATTCCTTAAATCCGTTATATCAAATCCTCTCTTCATCTGAATTATTCATCTATGTATTCTCTCTCTGTGTCCTCTGTGTTCTCTGCGGTTAAATCATTCCGATGCAACGGTCAACAATATTACAAAATCCGTCACTTAACTTTCTGATTCCTTAAATTTCATCCAACAAACCAGAAGGAGGAACAATTTCAATTCGACCTTTTTCTAAATCAACAATTGGAACTATCTCTTTCACAAAAGGAATCAAAACCTTTTTTGTTTGGAGTGGTTTAACACGAGGAATTTTACGTTTTTTGCGACGACTATCTTTGTGTTCAACCTGTACAGACACAGTTTCTGCTACTTCCGATTCTGCCGCCTTTATCGCCTCAGTGGGATTTAATTCAACTTCCAAAAGGTCATTTCCGGCGGGAATAATATCACTGACTTTCCCCAACAGTTCTCCGGTTAATTGATTGAAAACCTCCATCCCAAACAAATCTTGCACATAAAACTCATCTGGTTCTAGGTAAGGTCTCGATCCTTTTTGCACAAAAAGTTTGCAGCCCCGCAGCGCCTCAGCAGCATCCCGGTCTTCCACCCCAGCCACCTCTACAGCATACAATCCTTTGCCCGGAATGTAGCGACCGCCCAAAAATTCGATCGCTTCTGGTTCTGTTTTATTAGGAAACAACAGCCACCGCTTTCCCGGTTCGACAAACCTTTCCGGGAAATCAGAATCGGGATATACTCGCACTTCCCCGTATAAACCTTGAGCTGCTACAATTGTACCGATTTCTATCCACTCAGACATAGATTATTTGTGATGTGTTATTTGTTAGTAGTTATTTGTGATTGTTGGTTAGCCAACGGACAACTGCCAACTGCCAACTTTAAACCAATCCAGTTCTAAGCGCCACAACTGCTGCTTGCACCCGATCGTCTACAGCCAACTTATTCATAATACCACGAACATGAGTTTTAATAGTATTTGGACTCAAATAAAGCGCCGCAGCAATTTCAGGATTAGTATTACCTTCCACCATCAACCTTAACACCTCCAATTCCCGCTGCGACAATTGACCAAAAGTAGTTGTAGACACAGGCGCTGGAGGTTTAAGATGTTCAATCACAGTGCGAGCGATTTGAGGATCGAGGTATGTAGCCCCCTCTGCCGCGGCCGCGATGGCTGCTAACAACCTATCCACAGAAGCACCTTTAATACAATAAGCATCAGCACCGCTAGAAAGAGATGCAATAATTTCAGTTTCTGCCATATGGGAAGTCAACATCACTACTCGAACATCGGGTAATTGCGCTTTAATTTGTTGCGTCGCCGCTATCCCATCCAGCCGTGGCAAACCGATATCCATGACAATAATATCAGGTTTGAGTTTCAGTGCGGCTGCTACTCCTAAATAGCCGTCTTCTGCTTGTCCTACTATTTCTATATCTGGGGCATCCGCTAAAACTTGCTCTAGCCCCAGTTGCATCATCGGATCGTCTTCAATAATTAAAATTTTCATAGTTAAATAACTAATGACTAACTTTTAAAACATCAACAAATTCCCCTGCTAAAACCCAGGTTTCCGTTGGTGGCAAAACTGCCAAACCAGTCGTATTTGCCAAGTTAATTAAATTCGCTGAATTTTGGCTGCCACTGGCTGGTTCAAATTCCCATACTCCGGCCACTAAATACAATTTACCCCAAACATAGGTCTCCCGCTGACCTTGCGATCGCAATTCAACATGACATCGAGCCCGCACCAACTCCGGCCCCCAAGCATCCGCGCCCATTCCAGCAATCTTTCTCAAAGCAGGTACCACAAACCGCCAACAACATACTAACGCTGAAACCGGATTTCCCGGCAAACCAAAATAAAGACAATCAGAACTCATCATCGCCGAATCCGATTTGTTTTCATCTCCTTTAAACTTAGCAACAGTTAAAGGTTTACCAGGTTTAATCGCTACAGCACGAATGTAAATTTCTCCTCCCAAATTCGCCAATATTTTCTCAACATAATCATATTCTCCCACCGAAACTCCACCAGTAGAAAGCACTACATCGGCTGTTAAAATAGCTTTACTGATTGCCTTTGCTAGTTCCTGCTGATTATCGGCAACTATCCCCAATCTTATCACTTCACATCCCATTTGCGTCAACAAAACGGTTAAAGCATACTGGTTTGAGTCTACCAGTTTTCCTGGTGACAAAGGTTGGTCTGGTGATACCAATTCGTCCCCAGTAGAAAAAACAGCCACCCGCACTCGCCGATACATCGGCACTTGAATACACTGTGCAGTTGCTAACACTGCCATTTCCGAAGCATTGATAACAGTACCTGGATTTAATAAAGGAGTTCCTGCTTGATAAAAAGCGCCTTTGTGGCGGACAAAAGCTTGAGGTTTACCAGGGGCAACCAGGATTAAAATGCGATCGCCCTCACGCCTAGTTTCCTCCTGCATTACCACCGTATCAGCACCTGCGGGCATCATCCCACCCGTAAAAATCCGCGCCGCTTGTCCCGGTTGTACAGCATATTGAGGCTGATATCCCGCCGGAATCTCTTCAACTATCTCAAGGGCGACAGGTTTGTCACTGTTGCAATTTTCCACATCAGCAAACCGCACCGCATAGCCATCCATTGCCGAATTATCCCAATAGGGAAAATCCAGGGAACTTGTGACAGTTGCGGCCAAAACTCGCCCCGATGCAGCCAGCAAGTCTACAGTTTCTACATCCCGCTGATTGTCAAGGGGTTGGGCTAAATTTAGTACGATCGCTTCTGCTTCTTTCACTGACAGCATCACTGTCTCCTGGTTTTGATAACACTCTCATTAGTTTAGCAAAAAAACGACCTAGTGGAGTGATATAATTTTTTTGTACTTCGACGGTCAAATCGCAGTTTTCTGTAAAGTGCTTATGACTATCTCTCGCTCTGTTGTCAAACTAAACTGTTTATCATTATTGCTGGTTGTAGGGCTGATAATTATCACTCAATATTCGGGTTTTAAAGTCAGCGATTTATTCTTTAACCCTTATTTTTCCCCCAATCCAAATGTCGCATTACTAACTCGGACATTCCAGATTTTATGCGCAGTGCCAGTCATTGTTTGTACTTTCACCTATGGATTAGCAAAAAGTAGCCACCCCCGCAATTTAGGAAATAAATTTATTTTATTTTCTGCCTTGTTAACTGGTGGATTTTTGCTAAATGAAATTTACCGAATCCATATATATATGATAGGGGTAGGGATTCCCAAACTGGGAGTATGTCTTCTGTATGCTATTGTTTTGTCTTCCTATGGATGGTTTTTTCAGCGAGAACTTCAGTTGACTCCCTACAAAATATTGTTAGTTGGTTTGGGATTGTTGTTTTTGGCGATCGGGATTGATACTCTCAAATTAAAAAACCAGATACTTGCCAGTTTACTAGAAGGAGTTCCTAAATTGTTTAGTGAAATCAACATTGCCTTTTATTATTGGTATGTCTGTAAGTGTTTACTGCAAAAAACTGCTCTATCAATCGACTGAAAACAAAGTATAATCATGTGATACAATAGAATAGGTAAGGACAAAAAGTCAACTCAAAACCTTTTTACCAGATTAATATTTACAGTATCTGCATCGTCATTCATCTGCGTCCCAAAAAATCCAACGCATCCCTATAAAATACCATGATAGCAGCCACCATCAACTTTAATGCGATCGCCCAAATCACCGATGACCAATTTTATCAACTGTGTCGCCAAAACCCCGATGTCAAATTTGAACGCAACGCCCAAGGAGAAATAATCGTCATGTCACCGACTGGAGGAGAAACCGGAAGTTACAATTTTGAAATAGCAACGGATTTTGGAATTTGGAACCGACAAACCAAACTGGGAATTTGTTTCGATTCTTCAACTTGCTTCAAATTACCAAGCGGTGCAAATCGTTCTCCCGATGTCTCTTGGATTAAACAAGAAAGATGGGACGCACTAACTGCCGAAGAAAAACAAAAATTTCCTCCGATAGCCCCAGATTTTGTCTTGGAATTAATGTCACCGACAGACAGTCTCAAACAAACCCAAGACAAAATGCAAGAATACATGAATAATAGAGTAAAATTAGGCTGGTTAATTAACCGCAAAACCCGCAGAGTCGAAATCTACCGTCAAGGACAAGCAGTAGAAATACTGGAATCTCCCGCAGAACTATCAGGAGAGGATGTTCTGCCCGGTTTCGTGCTAAACTTGCAGCTAGTGTGGCAATAACCATAAATCTGGCATCTATAATAGACCTCTCCCATAATTAATTGTTGTGGAACAGGCATCCTGCCTGTTATTGACTATCTTTTTGGGATATATCTAGTGAGTCGTGAAACTCTATTCTCTTTCCGTTCTTCGCGTTCTTCGCGTCTTCGCGGTTCGTTTAAAACTTTTTTTTCACAACTCCTGCAAGACTGGCTGTATCAGCATTTATTTGCATTCATCTGCGTTAAAAAAATCCAATGGAAACTAAAGACACAAATTCCCTAACAGCGGAACAATACAAGCAGAAAATGCGCCGCCGCCAAGAAGTCCAATCTGAGCGCATCGCTAATTCATCAAAAGAAAAAGGTTTAATTATAGTCAATACTGGTAACGGGAAAGGGAAAACTACCGCTGCTTTGGGTATGGTAGTGCGATCGCTCGGTCACGGATATCGCGTCGCCATAGTACAATTTATCAAGGGAGCCTGGGAACCAGCAGAAAAAGCCGTGTTTGAAATGTGGGAAAATCAGCTAGAATTTCATGCCATGGGAGAAGGCTTTACCTGGGATACGCAAGACAGGGACAGAGATATCGAAACAGCTCAAAAAGCCTGGAATAAAGCTCTAACTTTTATCTGCAATCCCGAATTCCGATTAGTCCTCCTAGATGAAGTTAATATAGCATTAAAGCTGGGTTATTTGCAAATAGAACAAGTATTAGCAGGATTAGAACAAAAACCCGAAAATACTCATGTTATTTTGACAGGTAGAGGTGCGCCTTCTGCACTCATTGAATGTGCGGATTTAGTGACAGAAATGAGTTTAGTTAAGCATCCATTTCGAGAACAAGGAATTAAAGCTCAGGCAGGTATTGAGTATTAATCAATGTGGGATAAATTCTGCTATCTCCACTCGATTTATAACCCAGCGGATAACATTACAGTAAAAGTTGAACCCTTACCAAGCTCACTCTGCACCGTAATTTCTCCCCCCAGCATCTGAGCATATTTCTGGCCTATGGCTAAACCCAAACCAGTACCTCCGTACTTGCGGGTAGTCGAAGTATCAGCTTGAGTAAAAGGTTGAAATAACTTCTTTACCTGTTGGGCATTCATCCCAATCCCAGTATCGATACACTTAAAAATTAAACAGTCATAATCCCATGGATTTTCTGCGTTTTTAATTCTTTCCACCCTGAGTGTCACTGTCCCATTCTGCGTAAACTTAGCTGCATTACTAAGTAAATTTAATAAAATTTGAATAAGTTTAGTTCGGTCAGAGTTGATGACACCTATATTGACTTCAAATTCTATGTTTAAGCGATTTTTGTTCTTCAAAAATAAAGGCTCAATAGTTGTTTTTACTTGTTGAATAGCAGCCGACAAGTCAAAAGTTTCTAAAACAAGTTCCATGCGCCCTGCTTCAATTTTTGATAAATCCAGAATATCATTGATTAATCCTAATAAATGATTCCCTGCACTGTGAATTTTTTCCAAATCTATCACAAAATCATCTTCCCCCAATTCCAAGGCATCTTCTTGTAGAATTTCACTGTAGCCAATAATTGCATTTAGAGGAGTTCGCAGTTCGTGGCTCATATTAGCCAAAAACTGACTCTTAGCCAAATTAGCTGCTTCTGCGGCTTCCTTCGCCTGATAAAGTTCTGTCTCAGCTTGCAAGCGCTCCGTAACGTCCTGAGCTAACACTAACTCAGCTTTCCTGTTGTCAAATACTAACTCGTAAGAATTAATTTCTACATCAATAATCTCACCATTTTTCTTTTGGTGTTGACCGACGCTTATCGAAGTTATTTCCCCATCTACTAGAGGTAGATTTTCGAGAAATTTAGGTGAATTTTCAGGAGCCATAATTTCCACAACTGTCATGGTGAGAAACTCCTCGCGAGTGTAACCGTAGTGTTCAATAGCCGCCTGATTGACAGCTATAAATTCAAGAGTTTTTAAATCGTAAACCCACATCGGATGGGGATTTTTTTTAAATAAAAGTCGGTAGCGTTCTTCCGATGCTCGCAGTTCGGCTTCAGCCTGTTTGCGTTCGGTAATGTCGCGGACAACGGTGCAAATAATCTCCCGGCCACCGTAGGAAATCACACTCCCGCTTACTTCTACATCCACGCAGGAACCGTCTCGGCGACGGTAGAGAACTTCGCCAATTCGGAATTGTTTGTCCGCTAGTAGGAACTCAATATTGGTGTCAATCAGCTCTTTCGAGTAGGCCACTATATCGTAAATAGTCAGTTGCGAAATCACATCGGGGCTGTAATCTAGCAATTTTCTAAATGCTGTATTCGCTTCCAAAAGGCGTTGGGTTTTAGCATCCCACAGGAAAATACAGTCTGTAGCCTGCTCGACTACGGCTCGATACCGTGCTTTTTCCTCTATTTGCTCGTTTTCAGCGGTGGCGATCGCGCTGAGCATTCCATTGATATTATAAGCAAGGTCGGACAACTCATCTTCACCAACCACCGGTAGTCGCAGCGACAAATCTTGGCTAGCACTGACGCGATTCACTCCTTTCCCCAAATCGCTCAGCCGAGAAAGCACCAGATACTCCAACAGCAGGAGAGTGCAGCCGATAAAACCGATTCCCGCCAACCCTACAGACACCAGAAGATATAGCAGACTTTTTTGACCTTGGCGATAGGTTTCTCTGGGGATGTCCACCCGTAATATCAGCGCGGGTTGGTTGTAAATATCATGGACTAAAGCGTAACCCGCGATCGAGTCTTCGTTCACAGCACGCACAAAAATCGATTTTTTTCCCGAAAATTTCGCCCGCGCTTTTTGGAAGTCAGCAGGCAAGTCCGGCTCATTAATACTGTGTACAATCAACGGTAGGCGAGTTATTTTAGAAAGCTTCGCAATGCCAACAGCGTCCAAATTTCGCCCAAACAGCAGGGTCCCTCGAATCGGTCCTGTGCTTTTAGTAGTAACAATTGGTCGGGAACTAATCAGCATTGGCCCGGAAGGCACCAACATGACACCAGCTAGGCTGCTGTCGGCGTTGGGGTGCTGCAACAATGGGTCTTTTAGAGAAATGTGCTGTTTTAATGTCTCTGGAACAGGTCTTAGTTGCAGCTTTTTGGTGTCTAAACCAGTACCGTAGACAATCTTGCCAGAAGTATTGACAAATATGGCAATATTAACTCTCAAATTAGCCAACCCTTCTGGTACTAGATTTGAGGCAATGAATTCTTTGTTGCGATTTTGGATGAAAACATAGGTATCATCCCACGCTGACCAGTCTGCAAAGCGGGAGTTGAAGTCATCTGCGGTTTGACTGAAGACATTGAGCACTCCTTGGACAACCTGAGTGGCTTCTTGTTCTTCGGCTTTGACTAAGCTGCGCAACAGGATGGTTGAGGATGTGGCGTACAGAACACCAGTCAATCCAGCAATGGTAATCCCAACTATAGATAGTGTCTTCCGACGCAGTTTCATGTTGCCGAGTATAGTTTGTCGGTCTGAAAGTTTCAACTTAGGAGCAACTTTACCGCAGTTAGTTGAACTATGACTGCTGGTTTGCCCAAGTTTGACTTGTTAAGCAGTATACAGTTTAAATATTGTGACTTCAGGTATTCCCATGAGAGCGATTATATCGATCGAGAAAGCCGTTTTTAGGAAAAATCAGGAATTTGACCAGGAAGCATCCAGGAATTAACGGGGTTTGTCAGCATTTTTGAGAGAACCAACTTTCCGCTGACTCAGATGGTAATGCCGGGGCTACTTTCCCCACACTTCGTCCTGGTGAGCTCTCTTGCAAATGCCCAAGATTCGCCGATCGTTGTCACTGACGGTGGAAATGTGGTGATACTGTTGCAGGTTTACCGAGTAGGGAGAGCGACTCCCATCGTAGGTATCTACTACTGTTAAATTTAACTGATTTACCTCTATACTGCCGTAAAAACAGTAAAAAGCAGAGCGAGGTAGGTAAAAAGCGCCGACTAACTTGCCCTGACGCACTTCAAATACAAAATACTCTTGTTTAATTTGTTCTGGCTCAGCAGACTGACCGTAGAGGTAAATACTCTGTGTGGCGTCTATCCTAGCTGCATCGGGCGTTGAATTTGGGACAGTTCGATCGCCCACAACGGGTTTTAACTCCCTCTCCTGTGCCCCATCTGGAGTTGACTGGCCTACTAGGAGTTGCGCAGCAGGGAATGGGTGGCTGAAGTTACTGGGGGAAAAGGCAAGGGCGATCGCCCATAGTTGTAGACTGACACTGTAGCAGAATGCCGAAGGCAAAAGTCGATTTGAAAATGCAATAAAATTAATGATTTCAGGAAGTAAAAATGTCTTAATTACCGACAAGGTGGCTATAAGTATCACATTTAAAATAAGTGCAAGATTTGGGTTGACAAATTTGGCGATATAAGTAGAAGGAAGAAGGAAGAAGGAAGAAGTCATATCGTTTCCGGCTGCATCGGAATGATTTAACCTTACTAGAACGCAGAGAACACAGAGGGAGATAAGAGAGATGAATACAGGACGATGTTACCGGATTTGATATCACCCCCCCCTACCCCCCCCAAGGGGGGATGGGGGAAATTCAGGAAGAAGGAAGAAGACTTATGCAGTCAGCTTTTCGGTCATCCGTATTTTACGTTTAATTAAGTGGATTTACTTACCATTGAAATAACAATATCCCAACCCCAGCACCCATCGGTAAAAAGAGTTTAGATTTTGGGGATAATCTAAACTCTTTTAGGTGCTAGCTAGCTAGGTATTCTCGGACTTGAGCTTGGCGGCGTCGGAGGTGGGCGAGGGCTTGATGTTCTAGTTGCCTCACCCGTTCCCGGCTGAGATTGAGCCGTTCTCCAACTTTTGCTAGAGACATTTCTATGCCGTCTTCTAAACCGAAGCGCAGAATTATGACATCTCGTTGCTGAGGCGTAAGTTCTGATATCAAAGTATCGAGGTCTTGCCGCAACAATTCTGAAGTAATGTAATTGTCGGGAGATGCGGTTTCGTCTTCTAGAAGTTCTTGCAGTTCGGTATCTTGGTTGTCTCCTACCCGCAAGTCCAAGGAAACTGGATGCCTAGACATTAGTAGGTATTCCCGAATCTGGGATGGGTGCAGTTCCAACAAGTCGGCAATTTCTGTTGGTGTGGGAGACCGGCCCAATTGTTGGGTGAGTTCCCGCTGCACTTTTTTGATTTTGTTGAGTTTTTCGGTGATGTGAATGGGTAAGCGAATGGTGCGGGCGTGTTGGGCGATCGCACGGGTAATTGCTTGCCGAATCCACCAGTAGGCGTAGGTAGAAAATTTGTATCCCCGCATCGGGTCAAATTTTTCGACTCCTCGTTCTAAACCGAGGGTGCCTTCTTGAATTAAATCCAAGAATTCCATGTTGCGTTTCTGGTATTTTTTGGCGATCGCGACTACTAGACGCAAATTCGCTTCAATCATCTTTTGTTTGGCGCGCCGTCCTACGTGCAATATCCGGCTCAGTTCAGCTTCGGTCAACTCCATTTCGGCGGCCCACTCTTCGGGAGTCAGATCCCGCTGCCATTCTTTAGCAAGTGCTTGTTTTGCTTCAATTAATTTCATCATTTGCTGCACTTGCTTCCCTAAAATGATTTCTTCTTCTCGGGTGAGTAGTGGCACGCGACCGATCTCGTGCAGATAGGTACGAACCGTATCCGTTGAGGAGTATGACCGAGTGCTAGTGCGATCGGCTTTCACTGTTTTGGTTTTAGGGGTCGTGGTGGACATGGTGAGTATTGCACTCCTTGTAACAACAGATAAAAAGTTGGTGATACCCTGTCCCACTTTTGCAAGTGGGATACGGACTGCTACAGGGGGAGATGTTTCCCCTCCTGTTCATCGGTAACGATCGGTAGAAGCTTTTTGTTGGGGATTACTTTTAAGCTTGATTTTCCAGCAATCCTCGTTGATTTTCGGTAACTCGCTAGCTTTAACGGCTAGTTCAAGGCGAAGTGAATTTCAGTTTACTTTGCTCAATATTATTCCAAATTTTGAGGTTAGTAAAGGGCGAAAACCTCTGTCTTAAGGTGAACATTCTACATTTTTCCTTAAGGTTTTAAATTCCCTGCTACTTTTGACCGTAATTCCACTTCACAATACTCATGCAAACAGACTCATGCAAATCGAGAGGTTTTTTTTGCTCTATGTATCTATCATCGCTTGAAATTTTCGTGCTGCCTAGATGCTGGGATGTGAGATAACCGAACCCGATCGCGTCGTAGTATGGCAAGAATGGGTGAGGGGGTGAAGGGGTGAGGGGGTGAAACAGGGTGAGGGGGTGAGGGGGTGAGACTAAGATCAATATGAAAGCTAGCTGTTGAGTTGTTTAAGTTTAATTATGGCGATCGGCTCAACAATACTTAACTTTATTCAAACATTTATGGATGAGGGGTGAGAGGGTGAGGGGTAAAAGCTCCTTACACCTCCCTTGGGAATCATTTTATTTTACTTTTTCAGTTAGTAGGCACTTTGGTAAAAAAAGCCATCCTTATGGAGGAAGTTTTAAACCGAATTTTTTGATATTAATTCTAATGCACTAATTCGCAGAGGGTGATCTACCGCTAAATTTGTTAATTCGGCGATCGCCCGCTGCTGCACTTCTCCTCTGCCCAACATCCTCAACCATAGAGTTTCCGATATTTCTGGCAATTCATGAATGACGACAATTGCCGATCGAAAAGCAGATGGCAAAAAATACATTCCCTTCATCCAATTTGCTTCGTCTGGGAAAGCCCCAAATCCTGTTAAAAAATTGTCTGAAGCCGTAGGAGTCAGAATCCAAAGCATTGGGAATGCAGATAGATCCCAGGGAATATTTTCTTTTTTGAATTTCTCTTCTAATTCAACACGTAGCTTGAGGTATTTGCCCATACAATCCCACATATCATTTTTGATAATTGGGTTGCCCAAAGGTTCAAAAATTGCTGTCTGGCTGGCCATTGTCCCCAATAGTCCCAAATTTTCGATATGTTGCGGTTGGGAAGTGGTTTGAGTAAAGTAAATAGGGATTTCGCGGATTTCTGAAATGACATCGCGCTTAACATTAACCGTTCCCAGGGGAGACAATAATTCCTGTAATAAGTTTTTGGCAAAGCGATTGTGAATCACTTCTGTTTCTGGTTTTTCTTGATTTATTTCCCCATCATTTGAATTGGTGCATCGATGGACATGAACCGTGCCGATGGTAGATAGTAAAGTTGTGAGATATTCTTTGGCAAAGCGATCGTGAATTAATTCTATCATTGGATTTGTGATTTGAGATTACTGCGGTATATCAATTAAGCTGTTACGCATTTAAACCACTAACGAGGTCTGTAGGGTGCCACGGCTGGAGCGCTTACTATACAAGGGAAACGTTTGTTTTCCGGTGTATTACCGCTCACAAGCGAATTTCCATTTCAGAGTAGGAGTCAGGTCAGAGGATGATTGTACTATAATTCAGAAGTTAAATTAATTGAATAGATAATTTATGAATGCTGAAGAATTGCTCCGACTATATGCTGCTGGAGAAAGAATTTTTGCTGGGGTTGACCTCAGTGGTGTCGATTTGAACAAGGCAAATCTCCTTGAGATCAATCTCGCCAATGCTAATTTGATTAATGCCAACTTGAGTGGCGTTAATCTGAGGGAAGCGAATCTTAGTGGAGCCAACCTAGAGAGGGCGAACTTGAGCGCTGCCAGCCTCATTCACTCCAACCTCAGCAACGCTAACCTGGAACACGCTGACCTAAATGATGCTGATTTACTAGAAATTAACCTGAGCGGTGCCAATCTCAGTCATGCTAATTTGTGGGGAGCTGATTTGAGTAATGTATATTTTCTTGAAACTAATTGTACAGGAGCTAATTTCAGCAACACATTCTTGGTGGATGCGGTTATCGAAGGTGCTAACTTTCAGGGCGCACAAATAGATACTGCTATTTTCAAAATGCCAAAGATTCGATTTCGAGAAATCATCAGTCGATATGCCGCAGGGGAAAGAAATTTTAGCGGTTTTATGGTGGAGAGGGATGATATTGCTCCCGGCGAGCATTGGGATCTCGGACAATTTAAAGGCTTGGATTTAAGTGGCATTATTTTGCGTAACAGTAGCATCCAAGATATTGGTCTCTACATGGAGGGAGTGATTTTGCGCGGGGCTGACTTGACTAGGGTCGATTTGGGTGAGAGTCATTTTGAAGGAGCAGATTTGAGTAATGCTATTTTGCGGGAAACCCGCATTTTCCAATCGGTTTTTGAGTTTGCCAATTTGAGTGGAGCTGACTTGACGGGAGCTGGGTTAACCGAGAGTATAGCCTTTCTCAGGTAGATGAGGTACAATATGACCAACGCGAATTAGCTGGAAAATATAAAATAACAAAAATCAGTTCGCTATAATTCAATCGGTGAGTATACGCCCCGCGTGGACGCGAACCAGGGTTGACTAGCAGCCAATCGGATTAGTGCAGTCGATCGGGCTAGTGCAGTCGATCGGGCTAGTGCAGTCGATCGGGCTAGTGCAGTTGATCGGGCTAGTGCAGTTGATCGGGCTAGTGCAGTTGATCGGGCTAGTGCAGTTGATCGGGCTAGTGCAGTCGATCGGGCTAGTGCAGTCGATCGCGCAGATCACAAAAAATATCAGACATCAATCAAAAATGAAATTTTACTCTGTTGACTTGCGGCAAAAAATAATTAATGTTTACGAAAACGATGCTACTCTCGAAGAACTCTGCGAATTACTCCACGAAAAAATCGGTGTTACTGTCAGCCGAGCCACAATGGGAAGAATGACCCAACGGTTGAAAATGACTTTCAAAAAAAAACGCTCTTTCCGTCAGCCAAGGGCAGTGAAAGAGTTCAAAACCTCCGATATGAGTTCTGGAAACAAGTGAACAACCTGAACGTACAGGACTTAATCTTTATTGATGAGTCCGGGGTGAATCTAGCTATGGTTAGGTTGTATGCCCGATCGTTAAAAGGTTCAAGAGCTAGGGGACCCAAACCGAATAGACGTGGCAAAAATGTATCGATATTGGGAGCAATATCCGTCAAAAAAGTTTTAACATCCGTGAATTTAGTAGGTTCAATAGATGGCATTACTTTCGAGGCTTTTATTATCAGAAAACTCGTTCCCCAACTCTGGAAAGGTGCTTGTGTATTAATGGACAACTATGGCATTCACAAAGGGGAAGAAATAGAAAAAGCCATTAAAAAAGCGGGGGCAAGGTTAATATTTTTACCCCCATATTCTCCGGATTTCTCCCCAATTGAAAATTTCTGGTCTAAGGTTAAAGGCATTCTCCGTACTTTGGGTGCGAGAACTTATAAAGCATTGTCTGAAGCAATAACGAGAGCCTTTGAGCAAGTTGAGGAGCAAGACTTCTGGAATTGGTTTACTCACTGCTGTTATTGTACCTCATCTACCTGAGAAAGGCTATATAATTCAAGATGTAAACTAATTTAGACAATAATTATGAATATTCAAGAAATTGCTAAGGGACTCATCGCTGGCTCTGATATGATTCAACGGTATAGAGCCGGAGAGCGAAACTTTATAGGGATTGATTTAAAATACGCTCGTCTTGACTGGCCTTGTTTCATTGATATTAATCTCAGCCGGGCAGATCTGAGATGGGCTAACTTTAAGTTGGGGCGGACTCGTCTAATTAACGCCAAGACTCCAAGTATTGTCAACTTGCCAACTAACCCAGTTAGGTAATCCAGTGACAGCATTATGAGACGATGTGTACTGTGGTTTCTCAAGCAATAAATTGGTTTGATAAGGATTTTGAGCAGGTTCGTTCATATCCCATCTAGCTTCAGTGGGATTACCAAAATTAAGAGAATCGCTCTTAAAGAAAACATTATCTAGGTAAACGGGTTCACCCCCTTCTAATTCAAACCTCAAAATAGCTGGTTGTCCTCGATACTGTTTTGTGATATCGTTTCTAGTTTGCAAGTTCATCTGAAAAGTTTCAAAACCGTCTCGACCAAATCCTACTGCATTAACGTTATTTAAGTAGGCGCTCGTAACCTGAGAAACATCAGTCATACCGTTAGGTGTAGGTATTTGAAGTTCTTTGGCTAGGTATATTTCGTTTGTCTCTTTATATTTACCATCAAGTGTTTCCAGTGTAACACGCAGTTTACCACGAGCAACTGGGGCATGAATATCAAATCGTAAATTTCCCCAATCAGGTACAACAAAGCGATTGTGCGTAATGCTCTCGCCCGCACCTAATTTTAGAGCATAATTGGGTTGATAATTTTGAGCTTGAGAGTTAATACCTAATAAGCTCAAGTAATTGGAAAAATTGGGAGATTGTTGAGCAATTTGACTCCACTCTACAAGGTTGTTTAATCGCCATTAGTTTTAGGAAAATTCAGTCCAGCAGGTTTGGGATTCTTATCCAATTCCTCTTGTGGAAGTAGACCCAAAGCACGACCATTAGGAGTAGCAGTAACACCATTCGGGTCAGCCACAGTCTGATAATAGTTATCAGCCCATGTCACATTATTCCAAACCTGAACTTTGGGTTCGTAGAAATCGCTGAAATTTGTGCTGATAAAACCAGGTAATTGTAAATTCAAACTAGGTTGGTAAAAGTCGTGCGGGTCGATTGTTGTCATTTGCAAGTCACGATTGTTAGAACCCTGTACCCCGCCAGCTTGGGGGAAGAAAGTCCCTAAACGCTGTAGGATTTCGCTATTGACAACAGTGCCCCGACTGAAACCCATGAAGTGCATGGGCGAATTGAACAAATCTCCCTGCTGGCGAATCAGCTTCCCTTGGCTATCGTACAACCGCTTTAATTGATTGCCTTCATACTCTCCAACGCCACCCCCCAACGCCAAATCTAACTGCACCATAGAAGCAAATATTGCATCAGCCGCGCCCTCAGAAAAGCCAACGTCAGGAATAACTGATTCTCTGTCCAACGACCATTCATTCAGCAATACTAACGGTTTGTTCTTGTTGAGGTATTTAATCTCCTTTCCATCTATAAATACCCCGGCTTTTAAGTTATTGACCAAAGTAGACAGATAATTAGGTTCGCTGGTGTTAAGCCCCCCCGTCAAATTAGTTATCACCCGTCCCTGTAAATCTATAGGAATCCAGTTACCTGTAGGCTTGTCGTAGCGCATAATTAACCCGCTGTTTTCCGGTGTATTGCCGCTAACAGTGGCAATTTTATTTGCCATTTGGAAAAAGGAATCAGGAATCCCAGATTGGTTAGGCAAAAGTGTAAAACCATGAGTCAATACGCTCACGCTGCTGAAAGGACTGTTGCTATCAGGAGGTATGGTTTTAAACTGCCCCAAATCTTTGGTCACAGCGCCGCTATTACTCACAGCTTCAACAGCAAAATTGTAGTTCTGCCCCGCAGTAAGACTCCTCGGTAGCGTGAAGTTAGTGCTAGTATTTGCGGGGTCATTTAAAGGTTGGTCAAGAGGCGTAATCCCGTCATGACCGTACCACTTACCAGTATCTTTCTTCCAAGTCGCAGTCAGAATTCGGTTGGGATTGAAATCGTCATAACCGTTCCAAGGCTTGGAAAGAAGTTGACGCTTTTGTGTTTCCGAGAATCCGGGAAGGAGTGCCGAATCTGATAAATTGACAACCTTATCCCAAGGCAATAAGCCCTTCCCTTGCTCGAAGGTACTGACAAAAAGATTAACCTCTTTCACATCCTCCCAACCAGGAGCAAACTGCCATTGAAAAGTAGGAGTCAGGTCACTTGTAGTTGCACCAGGCCCCTTCAAATTCAGCCAGTCAGTCGGTGCAGAACTCAAATCCCGTAAATTACCTCCAGTACCGACTGGTGCGCGTTTTGTACCCAACGGCACCCCATAAGTAAACTGATTAGCAGGTCGGTTCTCCTGAAGAATCCCATAATCAGCAGCAATACTAATAGCCGGATTTATATCATCAATAGGAACCCTTGTGAAATCAGCCGCAGTCACAGACCTCGCCGTAGTAGCATTGAAGAAAGGAGACTTAACACCCCTGTCAAGACTATCAATTTTGAATTGACCAGGATTGTCCAGAGTTTTAATCATTTCCTCAACATCGAAAGCATAAACGCTCCCGCTACCACTCAGAGAAGGATAAGAGCCATAAAGGTATTTGTTGTCATTAGAAAGCACTAAATCGTTAGTAAGAGTCTCTGGAATAGGTCTGGTAGCACCGATTAATTGAGGATTTGGCCCCAAGGGGTCTTTAATAATCCCAATATTTCCCCCAGAACGCACATCTGCAGAAGGGCCAAGACTTCCAGAATTGCGACCAGCCACAAACCCATACCGCCCATCCCGCGTTACAGTGACAGATACCCCCTCATTCACATCAAAATAATCAGTAGGAAAACCCAAACTTAAAGGGGCATAACTCACAGAAGCAGTAAAGTTAAGAGGATCGTCCGAAGTAATTTCCAACACCCCAAAACCAGGCCCGTCATTCTGGTCAGGATTAATCCGATTCAATCCGTTTGTGAACACCATTTTCGTCGGCTCATTCGTAGCTGATATTCCCTCGGTCTCCGAAATAGTAGGAATAACTCCGATTTGTTGATGCCACTTACGAGGATTAGAATCTTCATCCTTCGGTCGATCTTTCGAGTCAATATTGATTGCATAAATCCGACGATTAGGCACTTGCTCATTATTATCAGAACCCGTGCCGAACAGCCGCCGCCCGTCACTACTAATTGCCAACTGACTCAACCCTAATGGTGAAGTGACGTTAATAGTCTCAACTACTTTGTGATAAGTTGCCGAGTTAGGGTTGATGTCAAGGACGTAAATTTTCGCTTGATTCAAGTCGCCAATGTAAGCATAATCGTCTCTAGGACTGATGACTATTGACTTGGGTCTAGCGCCCGCCGGCAGAACAATGGGATTGACGCCTGGGGTATTTGGCTGAGTATCTACCTGTCGCAGTACCATTGCATCGACCAATGCCACTTGACCTGAATTCCTCAAGGTTGCGTAAACGCGATTTCCGTCGCTAGTCACGGCTGTTGCTTCTGCCCAATCCGTGACACCGCTAGTCCCCACAGGAATTTGAGCCAACAGCAAGTCCTTGCTGTTTGTAGTATTAACCACTGATTCGGGGTTTTTACCGTTGAGAACCGCTACTCGGTCAGAACCGCCCAAGGCTGCAAAGACGTACTCTGCCCCCTCTGGCAGCCGAATTGGATTGCTGTTGTACTGGATTTCTTTGTATACTTGTGTAACGCCTTTTTGCTCGACGATCTGGTTCTGCTTCCTCTCCAGCACTACGTTTGAAGCGCCCAGCACTACTGTATCAGGCACTTTAACTGCTACTTCATACTGATTGCCTCCAAGAGAGCGACTGCGTGTCGGTACTACAGTCCCCTCATACATAGAGTTGCCTGCATAGAACTTAACTGTCAAATCTTCAAACTTACTGCCTTTGGAGTCGCTGGCATTGTTGACCAGAATGTTGCCCCCCGTCAGGAATAAGAGGGGCTCATTGTTCTCAAATTGCTGGTTGTTCTCATCCTTGAATTTCAGCTCAGCTTTTTGGAGGACAGGAGGTGTTGTGGGGTCAGAAGAAGTCGGGGCTGGCATATTCAAAGCTGCCTTAAATGTGGCGGTGCCGTCGTCGTTTCGCTGGACACCTACCTCTGTTATGACGGGAAGTCCCACCTTGGGGATTGCTACTACCTGTACTGAAGATATGTCGCGAGTTACGGTAAAGGCTGGGGTGGTAACGAATTTGTCCGGGTCGATTAACTGACCGATATTTCCCAGGGGGTCAATGATGCCAAAAAATGCTAGGGGGAAGTTGTAGTTGAGGGTAAGCTGACCTTTGACTAAGGTGGCGCTGCCTGTCGGACTGGCGTAGACTACTGCGTATTCGCCCGGTCTGACCACACCTGGATAGGGAGGAGACTGGGTGCGAATGTTGCCGTCATCTCCGACTATGCCTGATTCTTCTTGCAGCCAAATCGGATTCCAAGTGCCGGTTGCGTCAGGAATTGCTCCTTTTCGCAGGAAGTATGCCACAGTTCCTGGTGCTAATCCGGCTGGTGCTGGTATTGCTAACTGGGCGGGTATATTCAGGGAGTTATCGCTAAAGTTTAAGTTGAAGGCTCCTGCAAATTCAAATCCCGGTGGTAGCGGTAGGGACAAGTTTTGTTGGTTGACTGGGGCAATGCTGACGGTTGCATTCTGTTTGAGAGCGCCCGGAGGTATCATGACTGCTAGGGTTCCGTCGCTTGAGTTGATGATGCCACCGTCGGTTCCCAAGGCTGTTGTGCCGATTTTCGGTGCTTCGACTCGAACTGGAATGGTGGCGGATGCGGTGCCGTGAATGGCTGTGACGGTGGCATCGCCAAGGCCTACTGCTGTAATGGTGCCGTCGGGACTGACGTTTAGGATGGTGCTGTTGTTGCTAAAGTAGCGCGTACCCGTGCTGGCTGCGGTTAGGTTAGCTTCGGTGAAGTTGGAGTTTAAGCCGAGGGACAGTTTCCGCGTTGAACCTGGTGTCAGGGAGACGGCATCTGGGTATGGGTCTAGTCCGTACATTTCGGCTAGTATCTGATGCAGTTGAGCGTCTGTTGTCGGTGCTGGCATCGTCCCAATCCGAATTGGGGTCACTGCTTGCAGGTTATTTCGAGATGCGCTCAAAATCGAAGTGCCCTTGGTTAAACCTGTCACTTTACCAGTTGGATCAATTGGTGCTACTTCTGGATTTATTGAAGTGTAAGTTAGATAAGAATCTGGCAGCACTACACCTTTTTGGTCGGCAAAATCTCCGAGCACAACTAATTCCGTATTTTCTCCTGCATTGAGTCGCGGATTTCGCTTCACAAAATCTAGATTCAGCAGGGGAACGTCGCTGACATTGACTGTCACTCGCGCGGGAGTAGAACTCCCAAAAGCGTCGCTGGCAAGGAAATCAAAGCTGGCAATTCCAGAGAAGCCGATTGCTGGTTTAAAGGATGCTTTGTTAGTTAAGGGATTGAAAATTACGGTGCCGTTTACTGGATTGAGGACGCTAATTGTCAGAGGGTCGCCCTCTGCATCTGTGGCAAGATTTTCTAATGAAATAGTTGTCTCTAATTCTGTATAAGTTCGAGCGCTTGTCGGTGAAACAACGGGCGGATTGTTGTCAGAATTCGGGGGATTGGCTTCGCCGAGCAATTGTTGTCCTAGGGTCGTATTGCGCCATTCTCTATCAGGATTAATTACTGTATCTAGCAGCGGTGCGTTTCCTGTTGCGCCACTAATTTTAAAGATTAGGTCATTGTAATCTCTGTCTGAGTTAGGAGGCGACATATCTTCCAGGGCGAAGGTGTTGCCGGTGCCGGTAATGTCGGCTATTTGTAGCAGATGAGCGGTATCGTTGGGATTGGCTGTGGCGATACTGAATAAGGGACGGTTTTCGGGAAACAAATTTCCCGAATATGAGGATTGGAAGGATGATTGTATTGTAGCGTTGGGGACTAACATGACGGCAAAGGTGTCGCCTGGTAGCATGGAGAAAGTTTTGATACCCTGATATTCGCCGCTGCCCCAATCCCCGTCGAAGGGCATCGCACCGGTGAATTTGGCTCCTTCTGTACTGTCGCTGATGACAATATGTCCGTCGGTGGAATTGCTTAAAACTCTACGGGATGCTTCGGCGATGAATTCTGGAGTTCCGGGTATAAATGCTTCCATTCCGGCTAGGCTGAAAATGCCGACTTCGCCAGTAAAGTAGCCGCCGTCAAACTGATAGTCAAATTTGACTTGTCCTTGGTCATCTACAAGGAAAGTGCCACTGGGTGAGTTGGCTGCTGCTGTTATTGATAGATTTGTTGGGGAATTTGTATGGCTTTGAAAGTCGCCAGTACGCTGTGTTGAATTGGGTTGAAATTCTGCAATATAGTCGGGGAATAGTGCTGGTATTGAGTTATCGGTTTCTAATTGGGCTGTTATTTCAGCGACAGTGATATCATGTTCAACCGTATCAGCAGCTTCAGGTACGGCAATAATTGACTCAGTTTTTGTTGGCAGTTGTTCGGTTTCAAGTTCTCCTGTTATTTCAGCGACCGGGATGTCCAGAACCACCGTGCCAGAATTGATTTCTGCGGTAATAGTAGTTGCAGTTGTGTCGGTTTTTTTAATTAATTCAGCACCTACTGATTGGTTGACAATAGATTCTGTTTTAACTGGCTGTTTAATTTCCGAAACTGAGTCAGTATTATTCGGAGAGCTTTCTGGGGTTTTAACTGCTGCTATAGCTGTTGTCACCGCTACATTTTCACTGGCTGCTGTTTTTGGTATTGCAGCAGGTTCGGTTTTTAATGGGTCAACTTTTTGTGAATCATTCGGTTTGTCAGTTAAAGATTGAGTAGGGGTTTGTACTGGGTTTTTTGAATCGGTTGATTTGACTTCTGCGCTGATATTACCGTCAGGTTTTACTGGGTTAGATGTGGCTAGAATTAATGGGGCTGTTGGGGGCTGTGTTGTCGGCAGTTGAGAATTTGAAGTGGGTTTTTCGGTCGCTATTGCATTGACTGTTGGGGATTTTTTGTCTGAGTCTATTTTGGTGGTAGCTTCGGCAACTGGAAGCTGTTTGTCTGAGTTTTTTGTTTCTGAAGTCGGGGCAATTGGAGCTTTTTTATCGGAGTCTATTTTGTTGGAAACTTCGGCAGTACGAGATTGTTCGTCTGAGTTGGCTTTCTCTACAATTGTGGAGTTTTGAGATTGCTTGGCTGAGTCTATCTTGTCGGAAGCTGTGGTAACTGGGGACTGTTTTTCTGTAGGGGTTTTATCAGTCGAGGGTATGTTTGGGCTAGCTGCAACTGTTTGGGTTGAATTTGTTACTGCAATTTTATCGGATTTTTCGGATGAATTTGTACTGCGCTCTGGTATTATGGTTGATACAGTTGCGGGTGCTGTTTTGTTCGGTTCTAGTTTATCAGTCGGCGATACAGTTATAGGTACTGTTTTGTTCGGTTCTAATTTATCAGTCGGTGATACAGTTACAGGTGCTGTTTTATTTGGTTCTAGTTTATCAGTCGGCGATACAGTTATAGGTACTGTTTTGTTCGGTTCTAGTTTATCAGTCGGTGATACAGTTACAGGTGCTGTTTTATTTGGTTCTAGTTTATCAGTCGGTGATACAGTTGCAGGTGCTGTTTTATTTGGTTCTGATAACAACGCTATGATGCGGGTTCCGACTTGCGACATGACTTCGGCGTCGATGCCGATTCAATCAATATAAAAGCTAGCTATTGGGCTGTTTAAGTTTAATTATGGCGATCGGCTTAATAATACTTAACTTTATTCAAACATTTATGAATGAGGGGTGAGAGGGTGAGGGGAGGGGACTCCTTACAGAAAACTATGACTAATTTTTTTGATAGTCGATAGTTAGAGATGTTACTGCGCGATCGCACTTTGTCGCTTATGTAATTTTCAAGCCTAAATTAAATTCGTAACAAAAGCTACCACTCTATATTAAAATTAGCGCAAAAGCTCGATCGAGTGCAGCAATGAAAGCTAAAAATTTCCTACAATTAGCATTACTATCGCTGGTGTGTGTCGCCTGTGTGCAAAACCCATTGGCACAAGCACCCGCCGCGTCCGCACCCAATACCTCAACTCCTACGCCAATTCAAACTCCATCCATTTCACCTCCCGCTCAAACACCAATAGCACAAGAACCCGCCGCATCGCCCGCACCCAATACCCCAACTCCTACGCCAATTCAAACTCCATCCATTTCACCTCCTGCTCAAACACCAATAGCACAAAAAACTCAAATTTCCACACCAATTCCGACTCAAACGAGTTTAGAGGTTGCCCAAAAACCTACAAACTCTCTGCCACCTGCACAAACTTACGACCTGCGCGTTATTGATAAACAACTATGGAGGCGGCTGACAAAAATCACCTTTGGTGAAGATAGCATTATAGTGACTATGGCGATTACAAATGGTAGCAAGGAAGTTGTAATACTTAATGGTGAAAATGGTATGTATCTCTACGACGAATATGGACAAAAATATAATTTATTACCTCCCTTAAATAATACCCAAATTATGATTAAACCAGGTACTACGCTCAAAGGGCAGTTTGTATTCGTAGGTTGGTTACAACCGAAAGCAAATAATTTGGGGATACATTCCACTATCAATTATTCTGGGCGCTCTATTACCCTATTCGACAATATTCCAATTAACAAGACATCTCCCAAAAAGAAATAGTTGGTTGATCGCTCTTACATTATAATGAGATGTCTACAGGTAATTGAGAAATGACAAAGCTAATTAGACTAATTAATACTACGATAATCTCATCATTGTTTTTCGCGACCTTATCCTCTCAGTTGGCGGCCAGTAACTCTACAAAAGTCGATACTGTTGAATCAGAATCAACAGCAGTTACAACCTTAGAAGTAATACCAATTAGTCCTACTACCGTAAAAGTTGAAATTATTGCTCAGACTACAGTAAAAATTGAGAATATCACCGCTAATCAAACTGCCACAGAGGAGCAGCTACCAACTCAAATAACAACCGAGACTGTCAAAAAGATTGAAACAGAGTTGAATGCCGAAAAAGTACCTGAAGGCATCAGAATTAATGTACCAGAAACTATTTTATTTGATTTTGACAAATATAACGTCCGCGCCCAAGCTAAACCCACTCTCACCAAGATCAATCTACTGCTGAGACATTACAAAAATGCCCAAATATTCATCAACGGACACACCGACAACCACGGGGAAGATTCCTATAATCTAGAACTTTCTCAGAAGCGATCCGCAGCGGTAAAATATTATTTTATAAACGTTTTCAAGGTACAGAATACCCGAATGCAAACTAAAGGGTACGGCAAAACTAAACCGATTTCTCCTAATAATAATTTAGACGGCTCAGACAACCCCACGGGGAGGGAGAAAAACCGCCGCGTTGAATTAATTATTAAAACATAGGAATTAGATTTTTTTACCACAGATGCACGCAGATTAACGCTGATAAAGAGGGATTTTATAATGGTTTAATCTCTTGTTAAAACCCCAGATCCATCTTAGCAGCTTCAGCCTCTGCAAACACCTCTGCGTCAGGCATTTCTTGCCAATCAATATCACCGATTTCCCTGTAAAATTGTTCATCATAAGGACGAGTTTGCACAACCACCGGCATCGGTACAGCGTGCCCCAAAACTAATGCTTGCTGCTTCGAGTCCAGTTTCGACAAAACCGATCGCAAACTTTGGCCTCCCGAAACACCCGTAAAGATAGCATCGATGTCCTTATCGTCGTTTAACAACGCTGTGATACGGGTTCCAACTTGCGACATGACTTCGCCGTCGATACCGGATGGACGTTGGTCTACAATTAACAGAGTTACGAAGTATTTTCGCATTTCACGGGCGATCGTACCGAAAATAGTCGATCGCACGATCGCCGGATCGAGAAAACGGTGAGCTTCCTCAATGGTAATCACTAACGGCTGCGGGCGATCGCACGGATTCTTACTCTGCAAAAACTTCTCAGCTTTCCGCACATAAGCTTGGTGAATGCGGCGAGTAATCACATTTGCTGCTAACATATAAGATAGCAAATCCGAGTGGGAACCAAACTCAATTACCACATTTTTGCCACCATCCAAACACTGCAAAACTTCACTCACATAATTTTTGGGACAGCGTTTGCGAATATATTTTAAATCATTTAATCTCTCTAATTTCCGCTGCAAAGCCATGATCGAAGACTTATTTCCCCGCTTCTCATCGCAAAACATGGAAATATCTTCATTGCTCATTTCCAGCAACTTATTAATCCAACCAGCGCCCAACTCGTTCCTTAAAATAATCGCATTTTCGATACTAGCTTCAGACAGATTCAACTCCCGCTGTACCAAAGAGATATCTTCCACTTCAATCTGATCGAAACTCAAATACAACTCTTGAGCATCGCGGACTCCTCGGCGTTTTGTCGATTCTGGATCGAGGGTATAAATCTGAATTTGACTGGGAAATAACTGCCGTAAACCTTTGACAGTGCTAAATTGTTTCCCTTCCGAAACGGCTTCCCAGCCGTATTCGGAGTGCATATCAAAAATTAGATTAACCGCAGCTTGCTTCCGAATAATTCCCGACAATAGCAAGCGCGCTAGAAAAGATTTTCCGGTTCCAGATTTGCCAAAAATTCCGTTACTGCGTTCGACAAACCTATCTAAATCTAAGCATACTGGAACGTCCATGTCAATGGGTTTGCCGATCGCAAAATTGCGGCGATACGGGTCATCTTCCCAGCCAAAAACTGCCCGAAAATCGGTTTCTTTGGCATCAAACACCTGAGAAAAGTGGCTGGGAATAGTTTTAACTGGCAATAGTTCCATGTCAGCGCTGCTTTGTGGCTGCAAAGATCCTAAGTTTTGGGTACTGGATTTTTTACCGTTAGTTTTGCTGGAGTTTGGATTGAAAATTGCCTGCTGTTTTTCTCGTTCCGCAGTCAACATTAGCATCGGCGCTAGTTGAATTGTACCGTAGGTGCTGCTGCCGGCGAGGACTGCAATCAGAAAATCGTCGTTGGGGTTGGGAGGATTGGATAAAATGCGATCGCTGGATGTTCCGAGAGACACGTCGGTGAGCATACAGAAAAAGTGCGATCGGACTCCGCGCACTACTAAAAATTTCCCTACTCTCATATCTTCTACCGAAACGTCGGCGTGCAGTCGCACTTCCAATCCCTTGCTGAGGGAACCTTGAATAACAGAGCCTAAAGGTTTGTCAGTAGTCATTAGTCATTAGTCATTAGTTATTGGTCATTAGTCAGTAGTCATTAGTCATTAGTCAGTAGTCAGTAGTTATTGGTCAGTAGTTATTGGTCAGTAGTCATTAGTTATTGGTCAGTAGTCATTAGTTATTGGTCATTAGTTATTAGTTATTAGTTATTAGTCATTAGTCATTGGTTATTAATATTTAGTTTTTAAGAAGTAGCATTAGTTATTGATCCTTAACTTCTTAGCTAATGACTAATGACTGCTGACTAATGACTAATTACTCTTCTGATTCCCATGGCAGTTCAAAGAAACTCGGACTCAGATGGATATCAGTCAAATCCGTTTCGCTCAAATGAGCATCAGTTAAAAATACTACCTTAAAATTTGCCCCTTTCAGGTTTGCCCCTTTTAGATTAGCACCTTTGAGATTAACTCGAAATAAATGAGCATCGCTCAAATCTACCTCAGTTAAATCGGCTCCTTCTAAATTTACCCTCACTAAATCTGCTTTTCTGAGGTCGGCTTCGTTCAACTTAGCGCCACTGAGATCGGCTTTTGTCAAGTCTACACCTCTCAAGTCGGCTCCGCTTAAATTAGCAAACAACAAAGTCGCCCCGGTTAAATCTGTCTCCCTCAAATCGGCATCGCTCAAATTAGCACCGCTGAGGTCAGCCCTAGTTAAGTCTACACCTCGGAGGTCTGCTGACCTCAAGTTTACTTCGTGCAAAATTGCGCCGCTTAAATCTGCTCCTCTCAAATCGGTTCCCTCCAAGTTGGCACCTTTGAGGTAAGCTTTTTTCAGGCTAGCTCTGCTGAGGTCTACATTTTTGAGGTTGACTGAACTTAAGTTAGTTCCGCTCAAATTAGCTCCGCTTAAATCCAATCCGTTCAAGTCGGCTCCGGTCAAATTTAAACCTTGTAGCGATGCATTGGGAGCAATTAAATAAGCGCCGGCAATCCTGGGGTCAATACCTTCTGAAAATAATGTTTTGTTGCTATAAACAGCTTTTTCCAAAATCGCGCCATTCAAATTAGCTTCTCTCAAGTCTGCTCCGCTGAGGTTGGCTCCTGTTAAGTTGGCTCGCTCCAGTTTGGCTCCAAATAATATAGCTTGGCACAGGTTTGTCCGGCGCAAATCCGAGCCTTTTAAATCAACTCCAGTTAAATCTACCATAGACAGATTTAAGCCTGGGAGTGAAGCATTGGGAGCTAGTAAAAATGCTCCCATGGCACTGGGGTCAATATCGTAGGGAAAAACCGTCCGATTGTTGTAGACAGCTTTGTCTAAAATTGTGTCGATCAACTGGGCACCGCGCAAATCTGCCCCACTGAGGTTGGCTCTGGTGAAGTTGGCTTCTTGGAGATTCGCTCCAACTAAATTGGCTTTAATTAAACTTGCTTGTTGGAGGTTGGCTCCCAACAGTTCAGCTCCTACTAGAGTAGCTTCTCTAAGCACCGCACCAGTCAAGTCGGCTTTGGTGAGGTTGGCTAAATTAAGAAATGATTCTGCTAAATCGGCCCCCCTGAGATTGGCAAGGGTGAGGTCGGCTTCTATTAGGTCTGCATACCTCAGAATAGCATCGCTGAGGTTGGTTTCTCTGAGGTCAGTTCCTCTGAGGTTTGCTCCTTTGAGTTCTGCACCGCTGAGGTTGATGCCTTTGAGGGCCTGTCCTCTGAGGTCGAGCCGATTGAGAAAGTCACCAACGTTCATTTCCATTAGCGATAAGTAGTCTGGTCTGCTGTTTTTTGACACCAGGAATATGCTGGCATCAACTAGCATTATTCTGGAACTTACACTTATTTTTGCTGGATTTTTGCCTAGATTCTGCTATACAAAGATTTGTCTACAAGTGTACCACCTTGTCTATTTAATCGCTAGCTAGGTACTAGCTCCCCTGGGCGGGAGGGGAGTTTCATTCTACATTCTCGGTTCAGGGAACAGGGGCAAAACTGTAAATTTTTTGAGGTTTGAGCCGATCGCAAATTCCGACTAATTCTGACCAAGGGAATGTCTCGCGATCGAGCTGGACTTGCAGGATTTTGAGCGGATCGGAACCGGAGGAAACCATGAATTCTAATGTTTGCAAGTCTTCCCAGGTACTGATTTCGCTGAGAATTTGGGCGATCGCCTTGACATAAGGGTGACTTGGTTCTTTGTACCAGTCGGTGGCCGCGAGTCCAGCTTGGTCGAAGCCGAGGTGAAAGATTAAGGAACCTTCTCCAAACAGGGCTATCCCCACGGGGCGCGCTTCTTCTTGCAACAATAAATCCCGATTTGCCGCCAGATGTCGCAGTTTTGCCAGGTGTTCGTACCTCCTGGCAATTCGAGATTGCAGTCCTGGAATTAAAGCTTCTTCTCCTTCCTGCTTCTTCCCTCGATGTACCGTTGGCGTAGTCGAAGGGCTTTCTTCCTTCTTCCCTCTACCTTCTTCCTTGGTTTCGTCCCACTGAATTGCCACTGTGACTAGATAAGTTTGCAATAGCATATGACCTAGTTTTTCAGCTTTTGTTGCCAGATAGATAGAGTTATAATCTGTGGCTTCAATTAATAGGGGAAGGCGATCGACAACTTCTATGCCATAACCTTTCAAACCTGCTATTTTTCGTGGGTTATTGGTAATTAACCGGATTTTTTGAACTCCCAAGTCATTGAGCATTTGTGCTCCCACGCCGTAGTTCCGCAAGTCGGCAGCAAAACCCAAGCGCTCGTTGGCTTCTACGGTATCAAACCCGATATCTTGTAGCGAGTAAGCTTTGAGTTTATTCACCAGTCCAATGCCCCTACCTTCTTGGCGCAAGTAAACTACGATGCCAGAACCCGCATTTTCAATCATTTTCAGTGCGGCTTGCAGTTGCATTCGGCAGTCACAGCGCAGGGAACCCAAGGCATCGCCGGTCAGGCATTCGGAATGCACCCGCACCATCACGGGTTTGTCTTTAAATTCTGCTGGATCGCCCTTGACAACGGCAACGTGTTCGGAGTTGTCTTGAGTATCGCAATAGGCGTAAATCATAAATTCGCCGAATTGAGTTGGCAATTTGGCGACGGTTTCGCGACGGACAAATCGATCGTGCTTCAGTCGGTAGCTAATTAAATCAGCAATGCTGATGATTTTCAGGTTATGGGTTTTGGAATACTCGATTAATTCTGGCAACCTGGCCATGGAACCGTCGGGGTTTTGAATTTCGCAGATGACACCGCTGGGATAGAGGCCTGCGAGTCTGGCGAGGTCAACGGAGGCTTCGGTGTGGCCGGCGCGTTTAAGGACGCCACCATCGATCGCCCGCAGGGGAAAAATATGACCGGGACGACGCAAATCTTGAGGTTTGGTGTCGGGGTGAATGGCTACTTGGATGGTGCGAGCTCTGTCTTCGGCGGAGATGCCGGTACTAACGCCATGGACTGCATCAATGCTGACGGTAAATGCGGTTTGGTTGTTGTCGGTATTTTTGGTGACCATCAGGGGCAGTTCCAGGCGATCGAGTCGATCGCCCGTCAAGGCTAGACAAATCAAACCCCGTGCGTTCACTGCCATGAAATTGATATTGTCTGGGGTGGCGAATTGGGCGGCACAAATGACGTCGCCTTCGTTTTCGCGGTTTTCGTCATCGACTACTACCAGGGCGCGACCTGCTTTGAGGTCTGCGAGAGCGCTGTCGATGGAGTCAAATTGAAAGGATTGAGTTGAGGTGTGGTTATTGGGCACTGAGAAGTTCAAACTATAAACAGTAATATTATGGAATCAGAATTTGACACTCCGGGTGCGTGAACGCACAGGGATTCTTTAAATCTACGAGTCAACTTGCTTGCCACTAGATTTCTCCAGCTCAAGTAGAGGTCGATTCTCAAGAGAGCGTTGCTTGCATAAGCGTGCAAAGGTTCCGGTATGCCCTACCGTACCCAATCCCCGACTTAAGATATTTCTAGCTGCATTGAAGTCTCTATCAAGCGTACAGCCACATTTACAAATATGAGTTCTTGTGGATAGAGTTTTTTTGACCATAGCACCGCAGCTAGAGCATTCAGAGCTGGTATATTGCGGATTTACCGCAACAGTTACTCTCTCAAATACCTTTCCAAAGTATTCAAGCCAGAGCCGGAACTGATACCAAGAAGCATCGTTAATCGACTTAGCTAGACAGTGATTTTTAACCATATTTTTAATTCTCAAATCTACGCACAGCTATCAAGTCGTTAGACTGAACTACGCACCGTGCTAATTTCACAGCATGGTCTTTACGCTGCCTACTTATTTTGAGATGGCGATTACCTAAAATTTGCCTAGCTTTGCCTCTATTTTTTGAACCTTTTACTTTTCTAGATATTCGGCGCTGACACCGCTTCAGAACTTTTTCGCCGGCTCTGAGGAACTTGGGATTTTCAACCATTACTCCCTTTGAATCGGTGTAATATTCCTTCAATCCCATGTCTAAACCGACAGTCTTTCCTGTGGGTTCAGTATTCTCTTTTCGCTCAGCGTCAATACAAAACTGAACGTATACGCCTTCCGCCCTTTTTACCAATCTCACCCGTTTGATTTGGCTAATTTGGTAGAAATGCAGGTCGCGAGTACCTTTCAATTTAAGTTTCCCAATCCCTTTTTTGTCGCTAAAGGTTATAGACTTTCTATCTTCAGCGAGTTTCCATCCGCTAGTTTTATACTCGACAGAACGACAGTCTTTTTGAAACTGGGGATACCCTTTTTTGCCGGGAGTTTTCTTTTTGCAGTTGTCGTAAAATCGAGAGATGGCAGACCATGCCCTTTCGGCACTAGCTTGTCTGGCCATTGAGTTGAGTTCTGATGCAAACTGGAATTCATGAGCCAGTACGGCACAGTATTTCTGCAAGTCGTATTGCCCAATCTTTTGATTATCCATCCACAGCCGAATACAGCTATTTCGGACAAATTGCGCTGTACGAATTGCTTCATCTACCGCAGAGAACTGATCGGATTTCCCGTAGGCTTTAAACTCAAAAACTAGCATGATTTTACCTCCTACCTTATACTAATCTATTCGATATAATATTTGATCGAGGTTTGCAAAACTTTATGAAGCCGTCCTCCAAAGACGGGGCTTTATAGCCAATTTTCCGGTAAACTTGCGATGGAAGCGCCACGCTCAAATCAGGAATAAGCGAAAGATGAGACAATAAACCTGAAACTATTGACTCGCCAAGCCTAGAAATTGATGGGAGTAGAAGGACTTGAACCTTCGACCTTGAGATTAAGAGTCACCTGCTCTAACCAACTGAGCTATACTCCCGCATCTTCGTTAAGATAACATAGCTAGTTTATTTTGGCAATACTTTTTCAAATTTAGTGCGATCGCCCCGCAGAGAATTGCCCTATCTAGCTGTGCTTGAGAGTCTGATAGGGTGATGGGCATTAGGTTTGCGGAAGTGCGATCGGGCAAACACCTCCTTTGATAGCAAATCAGGAAATCCGTTTTGGCTCCAGAATATAAGGCAACAATTTAGCAATATTTCTCGCATCATCTATACCTCGGTGATGAGTTCCTGCTAGCGGTAAACCCACAATTTGCAAAGCTTTCGCCATGCCAAGTCGTTTTTGCAAACCTTGTTTTTCCGAAAACAATTGTTTGAGATTGACATGAGGATAAGCAATGGGAAAAGGTACTTTGTGAAAGTTGCTGTCTTGTTGGAATTGTTTGCGATCGTAATCGCCCCAGGAACCAAACACGCCATTTGAGTAACCAGACAGCCATTTTTTCAGAAGTGCGATCGCCTCCTGGTAAGTCGGAGCTCGATCGACTTGTGCTTGAGAAATAGATGTTAGCGACTTGCAGAATTCAGTAAGAATGGGATGGCGAATCGGTTTAATAAAGCTTTGAAACTCATCAATAATACTTAAAGATTCTGGATGCACCATCACCGCTCCAATTTCGATGATTTCCATTTCCTCTCTTCTGAGATTTCCGCGATCGCAGCAAGTCGCTTCGAGGTCAAGCACCAGATAGTAATTATAATGTTGTAAATTCATCTAAATTTAACCTTAAATAATCTCTAGTGAATTTCAATGAGTTGTGAAACTCTCTTCTCTTTCCAATCTTCGCGTTCTTTGCGTCTTCGCGGTTCGTTTAAAACTATTTTTAATGACTGATATAGTTTTTATGTTGAATAACTAGCAAATCTAAACTTATTATAAACCAACCAATCCACCAGGGAGGTACTGCCCCTCCTATCCCCGCGTTATCAGCACGGAATCTCGCTTTTCGACTTCTGGTGGTTGGAAGGAAGATGAAGGAATCGAACCCTTACAGTCACCTGTACCCTGGTTTTCTTGCGCCAGTTGCCGGCCATTCAGCGGCATCTTCCGAGGGGTGTCTGACGGGACTTGAACCCGCTAATAACTAGCTTCACGGGCTAGAGTCTGGACCGCTTCGACTTCAGACACCGCAGTGGAATCAAGGAGAATTGAACTCCTAACCTCTTGCGTGCAAAGCAAGCGCTCTACCAATTGAGCTATGACCCCTTTTTTGGTGGATACTGGTCAGAGTCGAACTGACATTTTCCTAGTTGCGAACTAGGTGCTTTTCCCATTAAGCTACAGACCCAAATTTGGTGGATTGCGATCGGATTTGAACCGATATCTTTCTAACAGCCAGTTAGATGCTTTACCAATTAAGCTACGAACCCATTCAGCAGGAGCGGTAGGACTCGAACCCACAACTTTCGAGGTAGAAGCTCGACACTCTGTCCAGTTGAGTTACACTCCCGTATTGTTTGTTAATAGAACTTGAGAATTGGCTCCAAGGGTAACATTATGCGATCGCACTTGGCGTACAAGTTATCAGAGCATTGCGTTTTCTCAGTTACTAGAGGGACTGGGCCGATGAGTTACTACACACTCTTTAAAGGATGGCTACTTTCAAGCCAACCTGCCGGGTTCAACGCACTCCTCGTTCGCAAACGCCCGCTGCACAAGACAGCGTTACCTTTCCTCTCGTACTAAAGTATGTAGGCTCCCAAGATTGGGATACGCAAAGGGCGATCGCTGTTACTATAAAAAACTAATCATGCAATGGAATCAACCTCCTTAAATCAAAGCAAAAACAACGAGAGAGGTAGGACTCGAACCCACAACATCCGCGTCCGTTAGCGAAGCGTGCGCGGTAGCGCATAGCGCGGCGCTCTAAGAGTGTCGTTTGTCCGGGTTTAGGAACTGGAATCGGCAGAGTTCCTTATCGCGAAGCCGCGCGACAAATGGCGCTAGCTTACGATTATTTTGTTTATCCCACGCCGTATGTTAACTGTTTTGTTGCAGCAGAAAGACAACTGCAAATTTGGGAAGGTGGCGATCGCACTTCTGCCTAAAGAGCGATCGTATTTACCCAAGCAGGTGACAGGAGTTGAACCTGCAAGAAAGCTTTACAAGAGCCTCATGTTGCCAGTTACATCACACCTGCAATTTTGGTGGCGGGGATAGGAGTTGAACCTACTAAAAAGAGGCTTATGAGACCTCCAAGCCTACCCAGGCTACTTCACCCGCGATGTCACCAAATACTCCTGACTGGCATCGAACCAGCACTAACTAGATCCTAAGTCTAGCGCCTCTACCAATTGGGCTACAGGAGCAAAATCCATCGCACTTTTGGGTTTTGATACCCAATACCCCTAGTTGGATTTGCACCAACAAAACTCTTGCACTCAACAAGAGATGTCTACTAATTGCATCACAGGGGTAAAGTCGGGATGGTTGGATTTGAACCAACGACTCCATGCTCCCAAAGCATGGCTTCTGGCCGCTGAATTACATCCCGTTGATGCTCCTGGCTGGATTTGAACCAGCATCATCCGATTTTTAAGACCGGCGCCTCTTTCCAGTTGGGCTACAAGAGCAATTTTTGGTACTCCTGGTGAGATTTGAACTCACACAACACAATTTTTGAAATTGCGGCCTCTACCAATTGGGCTACAGGAGTATAATTGATCTGCTTTGGTAATAGCAGAACTCGGAAGGCAGGGCTTGAACCTGCATTTGTCCGCTTTCAAAGAGCGGTGCCATACCGATTAGGCGACTTCCGAATAATTGGATGCCAGGGTAGGCTTTGAACCTACATAAATTCCTGTTTCAGAGACAGGTGACTTTACCAATTTGTCTACCCGGCAATTTAGAAAATGGCTGCCTCAGTAGGACTCGAACCTACAACCTAGCGGTTAACAGCCGCTTGCTCTACCATTGAGCTATGAGGCAACGCAATCCCCCAAGTCAGTATCGAACTGACGACTTCTTGTTCTTCAAACAAGCACTCTACCAACTGAGTTATCGGGGGAAACGGAGAAGGTGGGATTTGAACCCACGACGGGTGTTAAACCGCTCTTTCTTAGCAGGAAAGCGCCATAAGCCGCTCGGCCACTTCTCCATAGCGAGAACGGAGGGATTTGAACCCTCAAATCTTCAGTCGCGCTAACTGAGTTGTTGTCCTGTCACAACACATTCTCAAGATTGCAACTATATATTAAATACACAAGACTCACCCACGGGGGTCCAAAACCCGTTTTCTATCTCAATATCTCTGGTAGAGATGCAAGATTTTTCTCAGAAACCGGGTTTTTTGTGTACGTCATAATACAGTTACAAATGGGTCGGGCTGGAATCGAACCAGCAACGCTTTAAGCTACTATTTTACAGACAGCTACCCACACCAATAGGAGGGCCGGCCCAAGATAGAAGGTTTGGTAGGTCGCCGAGGAATTGAACCTCGATCCATCCGCTTAAAAGGCGGCTGCAAAACCATTCTGCCAACGACCCACGCAAAGTGCTGACGGGATTTGAACCCGCAATCACTTGGTTGAAAATCAAGCGGCTTATACCGTTTGCCTACAGCACTATAAATTGGCACAGGGACTGAGATTTGAACTCAGAAAATCAGTTTTGGAGACTGAGATGTTGCCAGTTACATCATCCCTGCATTTGGTGGCAGTGGCGGGATTTGAACCCGCATTAACCAAGGTATGAACTTGGGGCTTTACCGTTAAGCTACGCTGCAATTTTATCTGATTTGAAATTTCAGATTTGAGGTTGTTCCTATTAATAAATAGGAACAAAGGTTAGAGTGAGATTTGAACTCACGAAAATCGCTTTTGCAGAGCGATGCCTTAAACCACTCGGCCATCTAACCTGGGAGTCCCGACGAGGTTTGAACTCGCAATCTTCACGCCAGAGAGGGTGACGGCTTCAACCAATTTGCCTACGGGACTATCGACGGGGCTGACGGGTTTCGATCCCGCTACCTTCGCTGTGACAGAGCGACGCTCTCCCAATTGAGCTACAACCCCACAGATTTTTGTTGGGAATTTCTGTTTGGACGGGGTGGCGGTTGATTCCGCGTACTACAACTCAAGGGAGTTATTGTTGCCGGAGTCTACACCGCCAAGGTCCAAAAGTCTGTGACATGATTAATTATCTATTTGGTTGTCAAGGTTCATATTGCTCTTGAGATAAAGCTTTGAGGCTCTTTCCCCTTCGCCATACATTTATACTACATTATGTATTACAAAACTGTCAAGGGGGTAATACAATTTTTTTTTCGATCTGCTGCTTGGCGGGAAAGCCGAGGGGCTGTTTTGGGGCTGAACCTCTGATAAATCAAGAGATGTGGGAGCTAAAGTGGTAGTGTCACGGGAGGTAAATTCAATGCTGAAGCTGTACTACACTCCCATTTCTCTGAATTCTCGCCGCCTGTGGGTGGCCCCTTCTGGAAAAGCAGATGGCTTGTGAGCCGATCGAACTTAACCTAGATAGGATGTTTGGGATATTTTGCGATCGGTGTCGGAACTTGCAGGCTTGGTGCGATCGAGCCGGCAGTAGACACAGGATATTGCTGTTAGCACTGCGACTGGTTACAGAAGTCGGGGTTCTGAGATCTATATAGATCGGCTTTAGATTTTTTCGCCACAATTCCCTTTATCATATTGGGCATTGTGGAGTGAAAGGAATCTGAAGTGAGCGGAAATCATTTATTTCAAATACTAAGAAAAAAATGGCGTTTTGTGGCGATCTTACTGACAGGAGCAGCCATTAGCTTGGTCCTGGGTGCCCTACTGCCGGAGTTCCAGCCGAATGACCATCCGGGCACTGCTGTGGCTCAGGTGCAAAATCTTAACCAATCTTTAACCTCCAATCCTTTATTTCATGAGGTAGGAGACAATCAAACAGGGTTTAATCTCGATCGCCAGATTCAACAACTTCTCACTGTATTAGAATCGAAAGAAAAACTGCTGACCTTTGTACCGCCAGAAAAATTTCAAGGAACCACTATTTTTGAGGGACAAGTCAACAAGTCAGATAAAGTTATTGCCTTAACCGTTGATGACGGGCCATGGCCGGAAACGACGGCACAAATGCTAGATATTTTTCAGCAAAATGATGTGAAAGCCACATTTTTTTGGATAGGTAAATCTCTGGAAAGTTCGCCGGAAATTGCTCGGAGAGTTGTGGCCGAAGGTCATGCGATCGGCAATCATACATGGCATCATCCCTACGATCCAATGGATGCGGCGACGGCTGCTGACGAAATCGATCGCACGGCCAAACTGATTTACGAAACAACGGGAGTTAAGACAACTTACTTTCGCCCACCTGGGGGAGTTTTGAATAACGGCTTGGCCAAGTATGCCAAAGAGCACAATTATTCTGTGGTAATGTGGTCTGTAACTTCCGCAGATACCGATCGGCGGGCTCAACCAGAAGCTTTTGTGGAGAATGTGCTCAAGGGTGCGAAACCGGGTGCGATTGTGTTGATGCACGACGGCGGGGGCGATCGATCTCGTACTATTAAAGCCTTACCTGATATGATTGCTGGTTTGAAAAAGCAGGGATATCGGTTTGTGACGATTCCTGAGTTGCTGGAAATGCCAGAGCAACAAGCGTAGCTCAAACCATGAGAATTCTCCCATAATTGTGGAACAGGCATCCTGCCTGTTCTTCACGGACTGTTTAGTTAAACAGACTCGAATCCCTCCTACGGCTGCGGTAGGAACGTCTAAATAGGCGATCGTTTCTGGTTGGAGGGGGATTTTTTTAACCGCAGAGGGCGCAGAGGACGCAGAGAGATTTCTGAGATTATTTTTTGGTCGATACGTGCTTGTTTCTGGTTGGATTGGGATTTTTTTACCGCAGAGGGCGCAGAGGACGCAGAGAGATTTCTGAGATTATTTGTTGGTCGATACGCGATCGTTTCTGGTTGGATTGGGATTTTTTTACCGCAGAGGGCGCAGAGGACGCAGAGAGATTTCTGAGACTATTTTGCGATCGAGAGGGGAATTGAGAGGTGCTTTTATGAATGGAATTTGCACGTTAGCTAATGATACAGTTTACGACCAACTTGTTGCTTTGCTCAACAGTATTGAAGTTATTTTAGGTTCAAGTATTCCCGTTTGTATTTATCCTTTCGATGACAAAATCCAGCAAATTAAAGGGGAAATTGTTAACCGTCCCAATGTTTTTATTTATGAAGATAGCGCTTCTATTGAGCGATGGGACAAATTTATGGAAGCTGCTGCGCCAGAGCGTTTGAACCGCAAAAAGTTTCGGCTTTACGGCGCACACCGACGCTTTTGTGCTTTCGACGGTCCGTTTGCAAAGTTTATTTATATGGATGCTGATACTTTGCTGATGAATTCCCTTGATGCAGTTTTTCGGCAGTTAGATAAATCGGATTTTGTAGTTTATGATTTTCAATTTAGCGACCCTACTAAAGTCTACAACATTAACTCACCCAAACTGGTTAAAGTATTTGAGCAAAAGCGGATAGAATTGGAAATATTTTGTTCTGGATTTTATGGCAGTAAGCAAGGATTTTTTGAGCAAAATACTAGAGCATGGCTGGTATCTCAACTGCAATCTGGCGATGGGGAAATGCTCTATGAAGGTGCGGGAGAACAGCCTTTGCTCAATTATATGGTGATGAAAACTGGCATGAGTAGTTATAATTTTGCTTATAGTTTACCGGAGGATGCAAAAACTGGGTGTTGTGTCAGTTCTCAACATTTTGAAGAGCAAGATAAAATTTTGTATGATAAGGGAAACCGACTGACTTACATTCATTATATTGGGGTGCCGCCGGATTTAATTCGGAGAGTTTGTGCGGGGGAAAATATTGATTTTCCCTATCGCGATTTGTTTCTGCATTATCGCTATCTCCGGGAACCCTCCCAGAGTCCAGTTTTTCGGGAAGCGCCGAAGTCTTATACTGAGGTTTCTAGGTCGAATTTGTTAACAAGGGTATGGAGAAGGTTGAGGATAAATACATGAATCGCGGTATTTATATTGTGGCGAACGATCGGGTGATGGAAAGTGCGATCGCACTTATGAACAGCATAGGTTTGTACAATTGTCAAGTACCAATTTTTCTGATCCCCTTCGATGAGAATTATCAGCAAGTCGCCGCCACACTCAGCCATCTCCACGGAGTCCAATTGTTCCCAAATCTGGAGTTTGTCGAACAGTTTACCAGAGAAATTGGGCAAATATTCGATCGCAATTTTTTGGCCCTCCCTAACAAAATGCGAAAACTCGTCGCCTGGTTTGGCCCTCTCGACGAATTTCTGTACATCGATACCGATATCATCGTCTTTGAAGACATCGCAGCCAACCTCAACAAACTATCGGAAGTAGACTTTTTTTGCTGCGACTACCACCACCTCAGCGAAAAACTGCGGAATGTATTTTCACCCATTGTCAAAGCACAAAATATTTTCACAGATTCCGAACTTCAAGATGTCTTCAACAGCGGCTTTTGGGCTTCGCGGAAAGGAACTATTTCAGAATCGCAAATGTACGAAATATTGCGCGAATGTTCGCAGCATCGAGAATATTTCGACTTCACTCAAAATGTCACTGACCAACCTATACTAAATTACCTGATTCTTAAACTAATTCCCAAACGCTGTAACCTGGTGAAATCGACCGAATCAGAACCGGGAAGCTGGGCTGGTTCCAAGCATTTTCAGGAAAGAGATTATGTGCTTTATGACAAAGGTAAAAGGTTAAAATATATTCATTGGGCCGGAATACCGATTAAATCTGGTAGTCCTTACTGGAAACTGTGGAAACATTATCGTTATCTGAATGAGGAAAAACCAAATTTAGTGCAAAGAATATTTCGATATTTGCATGGATAATATTGTTTGTAGCATGGGAGGGGGCGGGTTTACGAGATAGTTAATTTTCCCCATAACTGGTTCCCAGGCTCTGCCTGGGAACCGATATCCAGAGGCTCTGCCTCGCTTATTGCGGAGTGAAATTGGAGGTAGATCCTCCGGATCAGCGTTACCAGCCAATCAACAGAACCTGATATAATTTATTTTCAAATTATGACCAATGGTATTTATATACTAGCAAATGATGTGGTTTTCGACCACTTAGTCGCCTTATTAAACAGTCTGGAAGTGAATGGGGCAAAAGATATTCCAGTTTGCATCATTCCCTATGATGAGAGACTGCAAAAAGTGCGCGTAGAAATTGCAACTCGTCCTCATGTCACCTTGTTTGAAAATACCGATTCAATCATGTTTTGGGAAAAATTTGCCACTCAAGTTTGGCAAACTCATGGAAAAGCTCAAAAAGTTTGGAAATCTAAAGGTTGGAAACCAGTTCAATGTTTGGAAATGCACCGAAAGTTATGTTGTTTTGACGGCGATTTTGATAAATTTATCTATTTTGACGCAGACACTCTGTTAATGGGAACTCTGGATTACATATATCAAAAACTTGATGACTTTGATTGGGTAGCTAACGATTTTCAATACAAATCAGACCTCAATTATATATTTGATTTATCGTCTCCCAAATTGCCACAAATTTTAAATATTGACCAACTGCAATCTCATACTTTTTGTGCGGGTTGGTTTGCGTCAAAATCAGGGATTTTAAATCGTAATAATTGCTCTCAATATTTAGAATATTTAACATCAGGAGAAGCGGAAATTATGTCCTTGCGGGGGGCTGACCAATCTTTACTTAACTATTTAGTCGCCCGCAGCCAAATCTCTTTTTACAACTTTGCCTATGCTCAACCAGAACAGGTGACGGGGAATCATTGGTCTTCTCAATTTGATGTGATAGATAATGTTCTATACGATAAAGGACGGCGGCTGACTTATTTGCACTACATGAGTATTTCGGCGGCCAGAATTAATAGATTGTGTGCTGGCGAAGATGTGGAGATTCCCTACCGAGATATATTTCTGCACTACCGTTATTTGAAGTCGCCGGAAACCCAGCCAAAACTCACCCCTCCAAATTTGCTAGTTCGCTTCCACAGAAATCTCAAAAGTTGGGGAAATCAAAAAGTTAATAATGTTCAATTTAAGTTGCGGAATTTCTGGGATAAATAGTATAATATCAAATCCTCTCATCATCGTAATTATTAATCTCTCTCTCTTCTCTTCCTTCGCGTCCTTTGCGCCTTCGCGGTTAAATCATATCAAATCCAGTTGTATCGGAATGATATAGAGGACACAGCAATGCCGTGTCCCTACTTGATAAACCGGTCAAAAACCCGGTTTCTGCATCAATATCTCTCGGATATAGCGACGATTTTTCCAAGAAACCGGGTTTTTTGGGTAAGTGTTATAGGATTTAACCGTACAAAGACTGAATCCACTCCCATTCGCGCCTTAAACCTGCTTCTAAACTAACTTGTGGCTGATAACCCAATATTTTCTTAGCTTTAGATACATCAGCGCTAGTGTGTCGCGCGTCACCCCGCGCCGTTTCGGTAAATTCGATCCGAAGGGGTCGATCGACAATCTGCTCTATTGTATCAATAACTTCTTTCAAAACCACCCGACTTCCCCCACCAATATTAAAAACTTCCCCCGCAGCTTCTGCAACCTCAGCCGCCGCTAAATTAGCAGCAACGCAATCGCTGATAAAAGTAAAATCCCGCGTTTGTAATCCATCGCCAAAAATAGAAATCGGCTGGTCCAACAAAATCGACTTAAAAAACTTGTGAAAAGCCATATCAGGGCGCTGTCGAGGCCCATAAACAGTAAAATAACGCAGCGAAGTTGTGGGAACACCAAAATTCTGATAGTAAAGCCCGCACAAACGTTCACCAGCTAACTTGGTAATTCCGTAGGGAGAAACGGGCTGGGGACAAGCATTTTCACTCGTGGGGAAAGATTCAGCATTTCCGTAAATTGAGGAAGAAGAAGCGTAGACAAACTTTTGCAGTCTTGGTGCATTTTTAGCAGCTTCTAATAATACTTGAGTGCTGTTAATATTGCGATCGGTATAGCTGCGAAAACCCTCGCCCCAGCTAGCACGAACTCCCGCCTGGGCGGCTTGATGAAAAATCACCTTAGCATCGGACAAAAGCGATGACCAATTTAGAGACAAAATATCTCCTTCCACTAATTCAAAACCAGGATAGTTTTCAAATCGTGCAATATTCTTACGTTTTAGCGAAGGATCGTAATAATCGTTGAACTCATCAACACCTATTACTGTCTCCCCTCTATTTAAAAGAGTTTCTACTAAGTTAGAACCAATAAATCCCGCGGCACCCGTAACAATAAAAATACTCATTCTATTTTAGATTTTAAAGCTTTTACAAAAATTATTGAATAAATTGCGAGTCTCTTCTGCCTCTAACTCTGCGTTCTCTGCGTCCTCTGCGGTTCAAAAATCATCTAAATTAATTAGGCTCAAAGATTAGAGAACAATTAACCCCCTTTTTTATCTAAAAAAAGGGGGGTAATTGTTAACTATCATCCTTCATAGGAATCTAAGTCAAGGGCTTGGGAGCCTCCCCGTTCTAACTCCAACAATAGCTTACCTAGCTGTCTCCAAATTAGCCAGCCGGTGAGTACGGTTAGTGGGAAAGATAAAGCGTAAGCGAACAATTTGGGAAGTCCAAAAATCTCTACACCAGAAGCTAAAAATACGCAAATTCCTCCGGCCATTCCCAGGAAAGGTATGAATAATTGCAATCCTTGCAGGTTTGCTAAAGTGCGAGTAGCACGATTTTTTGACCACAGCTTTACGGCTTCTTTGAGGGTTCCTTCAAAGGCTAAGCCAGAGGCTATTCCTGCTAGGAGTCCAGCAGTCATAAAAAAATAGGGAGGTTCGGGGAAATAATACACGAATAATTCTTTTGGGGTAATGGGAATTGGGAATTGGGAATTGGGAATTGTTGACTGTTGACTGTTAACTGTTGACTGTTAATTGTTAACTGTTGACGGCGTTGAGTGACAACTGCTTTCCTGTCAACTGACAACTGACAACTGTCAACTGACAACTGACAACTGACAACTGACTAAAATCGAGTGAGGGCGGCGGCTCCTTCTGTGGAAAGTTCTGCTAATGCGCCCAGAGCAACGTTGAATAGGCGGCTTGGTTGCAGGTCTTCCTTGACTAGGTTCCACAGGCTGCCAACTTCTGCTGTGTGGATGCGATCGTCCTCAATCAAAGCTAGCATTAGCTGGCGTCGCAAAAACGAGCCTTCCTCGGATAGCAAGAATTGTAAACCTAGTTGTGCAGTCGGCAGTAGATCGAAACTCCGATCGGACCTAGCGATCGCGATCATCTCCTCTAATCTATTCCACTGGAATTTGCCATCCTTGAATAATACCTCAATCAAGCGCCGCCGCAGTGCCGGAGATTCCCCGTTCAACAAACGTCGCGCCACGTAAGGATAGGCAACCTCAACTATCTTGAAATCTGGATTTAGCGTCAAGGCCAAACCTTCTTCCGTTACCAGAGAGCGAATAATTAAGGCAAATTTCGCCGGGACTCGGAAAGGATAATCGTACATCAATTCCGAAAACTGGTCTGTAATCGTTTTGAAGTTAAAATCTCCTACCTTTTCGCCGATGATATCACCCAGTACAGATTCTAGGGCCGGGACGATCGGCATAATATTTGTATCTGGAGTCAAAAAGCCGAGTTTTACAAAATCTTTGGCTAACTCTAAATAATCTTTGTTGATTAAATGAACGACGGAATCAACCAAAGTTTCTTTAGTTGTTTCTTCCATCTGATCCATCATCCCAAAATCGATATATGCCATGCGGCCGTCCGCTAGAGCAAATAGATTTCCTGGATGGGGGTCTGCGTGAAAAAATCCGTGTTCTAGCAACTGTCGTAAACCGCTGCGGACTCCGACTTCAATTAAGCTATTGGTATCCAAACCTGCGGCTTTAACGCTTGCCATATCGGTCAGCTTGATGCCGTCAATCCACTCAAGAGTGAGAACGGATTTTGAAGTATAGCGCCAGTAGATGCTCGGTACTTTTACTGTCGGGTCATCGGCAAAATTTGTCGCAAATTTCTCGGCGTTGCGGCCTTCATTGATGTAGTCGATTTCCTCGAACAATTTAATGCCGAATTCATCGACAATTAAACTGAGGTCGTGACCGAGATTTAGTGGCAATAATGGGCCTAATAATCCGGCGGCCTGGCGCATTAAGTAGAGGTCAAGACTCAAGATGGGGAGCAAGTTTGGTCGCTGAACTTTGACGGCGACTGCTTCTCCGGTGATGAGACGAGCCCGGTAGACTTGGCCGAGACTGGCTGCTGCGACTGGTTCTGGGGAGATTTGGCTGTAAGTGTCGCTAATTTTGCGATCGAGTTCTGCTTCAATAATCTCAAAAGCCAGGGCAGAGTCAAAGGGCGGTAACTGATCCTGGAGTTTGATCAGTTCTTGGAGAAAGTCTTTGCGGATCAAGTCTGGTCTGGTCGAGAGCGCTTGACCGACTTTAATGAAAGTGGGGCCCAAGCGAGTCAGTATTTGTCGCAGGTGTGCCGCTCGTTCCGGCTGGTGTGCGGCGACTTCGTGCTGCCAACTGTCCCACAGCATCCCCATGACGAAGCCTGCAAAGGACCAAATAACGGTGATGGCTCGCCAAATTGCTTTCCAAGGACGGTTGCGGTAATACTGAGCGATCGCTTGTGGATCGTAGCGTCTAGCTTGAGTAGATTGATACTGACGCACTCGTTTATTTTCCTCTTAGTTTCCGAAATTGACAATTAATAGGGTATTGGGCATTGGGTATCGGGCATTGGGCATGGGTAGTTAAAACTTTCTTCCCTCTTCCTTCTTCCTTCTTCCTTCTTCTAAATTTGTTTCTTTTCATTAACTATAGTACATAAAAGTACAAGTGCTTAGTCAAAAAACCTCGCTGATTGAGCTAAGCAATCTTTGAGTCCATAAATCGCGCGCTCTTGTTGATCCCTCGACAGTTCTGGGAACATGGGCAAAGACAAGACTTCGCCACAAACTTGCTCCGCGACGGGCAACTGACCAGGCTGATAACCTAAAGATTTGTACACAGGTTGCAGGTGCAAAGGTAACGGATAGTAAACCATGGAACCGATGCCGTTTTCCTGTAACTGAGTCCGCATCCAGTCGCGAAAATTTCTAGAGGGAGAAATAGGGGAGTGCGGGTTTTCTGGACTGGTGAGCCGGATGGTGTATTGATTCCATACTCCTTTTGCTTTGGGCAATTCTTGTGGTACGGCTACTCCGGGGATGTGGCAGAGAATTTCGCTGTAGAATTCGGCTTTCTCGCGCCGCTGAGCATTCCAGGTGTCGAGATATCGCAATTTAATGCTGAGAATCACTGCTTGTATGGCATCTAAACGGCTGTTGTAGCCGATTTCTTCGTAAAAGTATCTGGAGGACTGGCCGTGTTCTTTGAGCATCCGCATGGATGCTGCCAGGGCCCGATCGTTTGTGGTGACTGCTCCGCCGTCGCCGCAAGCTCCTAAGTTTTTGGTCGGATAAAAACTGAAGCAGCCTACATGGCCGATGCTGCCGACTTTTTGAGATTCCCATTGGGCACCGACAGATTGGGCGCAATCTTCAATGACTGCTAGATTGTGTCTGTTGGCAATGTCCATGAGCTGTGTCATGTCTGTGGGTTGCCCGAAGATATGCACGGGCATAATTGCCTTGGTTTTTTGGGTAATGGCTGCTTCTAGGCGATCGACATCCATGTTAAATGTCCCAGAGTCAATATCGACAAACACTGGAGTTGCACCGACGGCGCTAATTGTCTCAGCCGAGGCAAAAAAGGTAAAAGGAGTGGTGATGACTTCATCGCCAGGGCCAATTTTGAGCGCCCGCAAAGCTAAAATCAGGGCATCGGTGCCGGAGTTACAGCCCACGCAGTCGGAAACTCCGGTGTAGTTGGCGAACTCTTGTTCAAAATTCTTCACCGCCGGGCCGCCGATGTAGCCACCAGAGGCAAGCACTTTTTGTACCGCAGCAGCTATTTCCTCGCCAATCAGGGCGTATTGGCTGGTTAAGTCGAGGGGGGGGACATTATTCACTCTTCACACCATAAATTTCAACCATTATCAAACCAAATTCTTGCAGCAAAACTGTTTCCCAGACACCTTTATTGCAATATCTTATATTTTGACGCGCCAACAATCACTTTATCGAAACGGAGTTCCTGTGTTAATTTTGCTAGATTTTACGGATTTGGGTTGGGCTTTGGGCATGGTGGCGATCGCGATCGGGCTTTCGGCTTGGCAGGAATTGGGAATGTCCGGGTCGATCGCGATCGCCGCGGGGCGCACCCTGATCCAGTTAATCTTAGTCGGCTACGTGCTGGCAGTCGTATTTGACCCCAATGCTAAAAATCCTTGGCTGGTTTTAGCAGTCTTAGCAATCATGGTGACAACAGCTAGCGTAGTCGCCACCAACCGCATCAGCAAAAAAATCAAAAATTTACTACCTTTAGTTTCGGGTTCAATTTTGACCGGCACAGCCTTGACTTTGGCCTATACAAATTTGCTAATTCTACAACCTGAGCCTTGGTACGAACCACAATACCTGATTCCTTTAGCGGGGATGATACTAGGAAATGCCATGAATTCCGGGGCGATCGCCGGTGAAAGACTCGTGAGTACAATTAATGGTAGTCAGTTAGAAATAGAAACCCATCTGAGTTTAGGATCCACCCCCCAGCAAGCAGTCAAGCAGTATCGCAAAGATGCTATTAAAGCTGGATTAATCCCCACTTTAAATACAATGACGGTTGTGGGAATTGTGACTTTGCCTGGCATGATGACAGGTCAAATGCTCAGTGGTGTTGCCCCTCTGGATGCAGCATCTTACCAGATTTTGATTATGTTTGTGTTAGCGCTGGCAACTTTAATCGCAACTTTGCTATTGACTGAGGGATTGTGTCGCAGGTTTTTCAATCAAGATGCACAATTGATTAAATGGTAATTGGGAATTGGGCATGGGAATTGGGCATTGGGAATTGGGAATTGGGCATTGGGCATTGGGCATGGGGAATTGGGAATGAGGAGACTGCACGTGCCGTTTCCCTACTATGATTAATTGTAGGGACACGGCATTGCCCATTAGTGTCAACTTAACGTCAAACCCAGTCAGAGACTTTTGTTTGACTATTAAATCTAGATCCCCCCTAGCCCCCCTTAAGAAGGGGGGGACAGGAGTCTTCTCAAAGTCCCCCTTCTTAAGGGGGATTTAGGGGGATCTAGACTCAGGCAAAAACCAGATTTCCCAAGGCTTTCAGGCTTAAGTTGACACCAATGGGCATTGCCGTCTCCTGGCTGTGAGTAATATCAATTCCGATGCTACCAGATTTGATATGAGTTATCTTGTGGGGTGGGCTTCTAGCCCGCCCTAATCACCACTAAGGAGAATAACCATGATTCAAATAGCAACTAAAACACTAAGTTTTGAAGAATTTGCGGAATGGAAGCCAGAAAACGGACGCTATGAACTGCACAATGGAGAGATTGTTGAAATGTCACAGCCATTAGGAGACCATGAAGAAGTTATCGGTTTTTTAGCCTCAGAGTTAACCGCTGAGTTTAGAAAAGTAAAACTTCCCTACTTCATCCCCAAACAAGCATTAGTTAAGCCCCCAGAAAACGAATCAGCTTATTCGCCCGATATTCTGATCTTAAATCGTCCGAATTTAGCATCAGAACCTCTGTGGAAAAAATTCTCCACTGTGACTCAAGGGGCATCAATTCCGCTGGTTGTTGAAGTCGTGAGCACGAATTGGCAAGATGACTACATCAAAAAAGTAGGTGAATACGAACTAATCGGGATTCCTGAATACTGGATTGTGGATTATCTCGGTTTGGGCGGCCGCAGATTTATTGGTAATCCTAAGCAACCGACTATTTCGGTTTATCGGTTGATTGATGGCGAGTATGAAATTAGTCAATTTCGGGGAGATGATCGGATTGAGTCGCCAACTTTCCCAGAGTTGAATTTGACGGCGCAACAAATTTTTCAGGCTGGATTGATTGCGGATGAGATTCCTGGGGATACTGATTAGTTTGGAATTAACTGGACTTATTCAAAAAGTGGTTTTACGCGCTACTTATAGCTGTAAGGTGTTTAGGTTCCACTTTTACTCAGGAGATCCAATGATGGGAATTAATCGTTCTTCGATTTCATCAATATAGGCTGTTAACCCTGTCTGAACACCTTTTTTTCGCAGAATTTCCAGATCCGTGTCTTCCCAGCACTGTTGTTCCCGTTCCATATTGCCACCTGTTAGCTTTTCGACAACAACTTTAGGATTTCTAATGCGATCGGATTCTGTCAATGAGTTAGAGCGTAATCTGTGTGATTCTTCGCAAGGATTAAACGTCAATTCGGTGGTTATCTCTTTCAGGATTTGTGCTTCCTCTTGATTTGATGGAACAAACCCATTCAAAACCCAGGCTTCCCGCATTCTGTCTGCTGTACCAATAATAATTGCTAATTTAGGTTGTCGATCAATATTCTCTAAACGTACTTGCTCGATATGTTCTCTTCGCTGAGGTTGATTGTCTAAATCACGCATCAAAATAACGGCTTTAATATCTCTCTTTTGTTTGTATTGTAGAAAACTGATTAACTTGATAATTTTATTAGCTGATTGACCATCACTTTTAAATTTTCCATTTGATCTGATGGTGGGGAACTTAAATTTATCTGAAAGACGTTTAGTTATATCATCAATATTTTTCCAGCAAGAATTCTCTGTACCAGCTTCTAAACCACTCCATTCAAATAGGTGTTGCAGTGTCTCACACTCTAACCAATCAATTTTATCTACTAAAACGCGATCGGCTAATTTAGTAGCGGTTCGTGCGTCTGCACTACTTTCGACAATCACCACAAACTCAATCATTAATTTCTCCTGCAACCACCCAATCTTCTCCCTCCGCATCCCAGAATTCTCCGGTGGTTAAAGTTTGTTTTGCCCATTCTACATCAGGATGTTCATCTAATCGTTTGGAACGAGTAACACCTGAGTTGTTGTTGCTTAATACATGAACTTGAGACGGAGTAAGTTCATCGACAATATAAGGAGAATGGGTGGAAAAAATAATTTGCAGGTTGTTGTTGTCTTGAATGATTTCTTTGAAAACAGCGATCAATTCTCGTTGTGCTTTTGGATGAAGTCCCTGTTCAATATCATCCAGTAATACTAAATTAGGTTGATTAGGATTCATCAAAACAGTCAGTAATCCGAGGGCGAGCATTGTTCCTTCGCTAATCGCATGGGCTGGAATACGCTTGCCAGTATTCATGTCTAGGACAACTTCTTGCCCTGTCATTTCCTGACTTTCTTCGTAAGAGATAGATTTGCCATCGACTTCGATTAAGCGTTGGCGATTTACCATGACCTTGGCTCGTTTTACACCGACTTCGCGTACACCTGGTACAATCCGTTTCAACATTTCTTGTAAAGATTGAAACTTATCTGGAGCTTCGTCACGAAGATAGTCTAAGGTAGGTGCTAACCCTGAACCATCGAACTCAACTCGCGGCGTAATTGCATCGCTGTAAGCAGCTTTAGCAAGATTACTGGCTACGAGCTTCAGATGAACTGCGTTTCTCAAAGATTGCTGAATTGGCTCTTCCGTAGTGATTAAGGAAGTTTCGGATATTACTTCCCTATAGTCCTGGTTTTTATCGGCCTTCCATAATACTCTAGGATGCCAAGAATGATTAACTCTTTGTCTCCAGTCATAAGAAGCTTCCCAATCATTTCGATCTGGGTTTTTCCAAAAACCACTTACAGTAACGGACATATTATTTTGCCCAATTGTTGTAAGAAATTCAGGCGCTCTTTCATACTGAAAAATGTTTGCAAATGATGAATTAGCAAGCAGACTGAGATAATGTAATGCTTGCAAAACAGATGTTTTACCGGAACTGTTTTGTCCTACCAGTGCGTGTAGGCGTGAACTATCTAAACTAAGTTCTGTATCTTTATGACTTTTGAAGTTATGAAGTTTGACCTTTTCTAGCATTTAATTTATAACATCCTTTTTATAGCGTTCTTTACAGGATTTGCGATCGCATATTTTGACTTTGCGTGGCGGTTGGTGGATTAGTCGCGGTTAAATATTTACTTCATCGCCTCCGCCAACCCACGCTAAAATCTGTTCCAATCCCAACTACTTGCCGTGAGTGCCAATCCGCTTGCCTTCGGCATTGTACACTTGCATGGGAATATTGGCGTTATCGCCGATCGCCTCCAAAGCGAGTTGCAGAGTTTGAACGTGCTTTTCTACAGCTTGACGAGTCTTGGTAGCATTGTTATAGTCGGCTTGAATGAAAATTTGTTGCAGTTTCTGCACGTAATCGGGCGTCATCTGCACCGCAATCAAATCTTTGCTAACAGTATAGTCGCAAATCTTGGGATTTCCCTTGCAAGTTTTATCTAAATCAGTGCGAGCTTTTTGTAAAGTCCTTTCTTCCTGCAACTTAACTTCTGCTTCGTGCAAATAAGTTCTATAGGAAGGCATCAGTGGTTGGGTTTTCAAGTAATAAGAAGTTGTGGGAGGAACTTTGGCGGCGTAACTCAAGGCTCGTCGCCAGTGTTCTGATGCTTGAAACCAAGCATTTCGCTCCTCAAAAATTCTCGCTTGAGCAGCTATTGTTACTGCTTGAGTATAGGCATCTTCTGCCATTGCTTCGACTTGTTTTCGCTCGCTAGCTTCTGATAGTTTGGTTTCGTATTGAGGAATCAGGGATTTCGCTTGTTCGTAAGATTCCGTATTGGTGGAAATGTCTGATAGCTTGTCGAGGGATTTTTGCCAATTTGCTTGCACTTTCTCCCAACTTTCTGCTTGCTGAGCTACTATGGCGCGGGCTTCTGCTATTTGGGCTGTCTTTTTGGCATCTAGCAGTTGGTTTTCGGCTTTTTTTTCTGTGGTTAACTGTCTATTTCCCTTTGCTAGTTTTTGGCGATATTCCTTTAACTTTTGTTGAGCAAAGGGATAAGCTGTGCTGTTTTGGGGAATTTCTTTGAGTTTGGCGATCGCACTTTGCCACAGAGACTGGGATTCTTGCCAATTCTGTGCGCTATGGGGCGGATTTTCGGTTATTTCGGCGGCGGATACTGCCAGTCTCGCGGCATCTACTGCCAAGTTTAAATTCTGACTTTGCCTGCGGTATCTGTCAAGTTCCTCTTCAGCTTTGCCGTGATGAATTGACCAAAATGGAATAGGTTCTAAAAGGGCGATCGCCTGTTTTAACTGTTCTTGCGCTGCTTCGGGAGTATTGTCAACTTTTGAAGTTTTGAGCGTCCTCGCTGAATTATCGCTTAACTGTTGAGCATCAGCCAATGGGGTACACTCGCCGATAACGCAAGGGCGACTCAGCAGGTAATAAACGCCTCCCAAAACTACGATCGCCACACTAGAAATAGCTACTACAGCTAAGCTCACAAACGGTGAATGCTTGGGTTTTTTGGTGACGGTGACAGGTTCTAAATCCAGCGGATCGAAGGGATTTAGCTCGCCATCTGTCGGTATTGCTGAGACTTTAAAGGCGATCGGTTCCTCATGGCTGGGAGTCTCCCACACATCGGGAAAAGTTTCCTCTAACCATGGGTTTCCATCCTCTGTTTCCGAGGGCGACTCAGCAGCTACATCCGGTACCTGAGTTGTCTCCGTTGTCTGCTGCGTCTCCGGTACTTTAAGTACGATCGCACTTTCCGTTGAATCTGCGGGTATTGCTGCGGCTTTTTGCGGTATTTCCACTGTTTTTGTCCTTGACAAAACAGGGTGATTCATGGTAAAAGAATGAAACGCATAGGGCTGTTTTTGCCCGGTAATTTTCAGGCAAAGTCCAATCTGTTGAATAGATTGGGGTTGCAATTCCAGAATTGCTGCTTCTAGCACCGCAAAAGTTTGTTTAGCTTTGAGAACCAAACTGCGCGGATGTTCTCCAACTACTGTTAAAGATGCTTCTTGAAAATCGCAGCTTAGATAAAGTGGTAAATTTTTAAATCCGGCTGCTTGTAAATGTTTATGTAAATCTACTTCTAGAATTTCCGCTCTGCTTTGTCGCGCTGCTACTTTCATATTAATTGTTCCTTACGTTCTCACCACACTAACAATTTTCGATTTGATATTTGAAATTTTCGATAAGTAGGTTGTCTGTGTTAAATAGAACTTACGCAGTATAACCTGTTCTGCCATAATTTGAGATGTTTGGCAACCTTTGTGAATGACAGCATTATGTTGAAATTTGTAAGTCCTATTAATTGGGCTGCAACGCACTTTTATGGAAAGTGTAAAATCTCAAATCTCAAACTTTAAATCGTAAAGATTCTCCATAACTTTCGCTGTAATAAACTCGATCCAAATTAAAACGTCCGCCGTATTTTTTGAAAGGTTCTTGTGCATAGCCAAGGGGAAGCAAACAACAAACATCTACTGCTTCGGGAATGTTAAAGGCTTCTTTCACCTTGGAGGCTACAAAACCTTCCATGGGACAACTGTCCACCCCAAAACTTTTGGCTGCAATCATTAAATGAGCTACAGCTAACATTGTTTGGCGATTTGTCCAAGCTTCTAAGGAGTCAAAACTAGGATGAGACTCGAACAATTGCGGGATTGCGCCGCGTATATAATCGGCTAAAGTATCATTTACCCCACCCACGGCTTTACCCAATTCAATGACGGCTTCAATGTTTTCGGGTTGAGAAGCGCGCCGATCGCCACAGCAAATTAATACAATGGGGGCTTCTACAACTTGGCGCTGATCGAAAGCACAGGCTTTCAATTTTTCCTTACTTGTTTGGTCTTGGAGTATGATGAACCGCCAAGGCTGTAAGTTGTAACCGGAAGGCGATCGCACTCCCAAGCGCAAAATTTCTTTGAGAATTTCTGGTGGAATTAGATCGGGTCTGAAACTGCGGGCAGCCCGGCGGCTTTCGATGGCTGTTTTGACATTAATTGAAGGCTGCATTTCAATATTCATGGGTGATGGGTTATGGGTTATTCGTTATTAGAACAACAAATAACAACTTTAACTGCTTTTCGTGTCAACTGACTTATCCTAACCCCAACTCGCGCTTGAGCAAATTAATCGACTTAGAACCGATGTAATTTTCGCAGCATACCAGTTGGGGCGGACGAATAATATCTTCTCTGGCGGCGTTAATCGCAGCTTTTACTGTAGCAAAACTTGGTTGGTCGCAAAAGATTGTTCTGGCCGATCGCACGATGGAGTTAATTTTGTAGGTGTCTGACAGCAGCGCCGTCATCACCAGCAAATCCTCTCCCCGGAAACTGTGAATGATTACTTCAGTCGATCGCAGCATACCAGGGCTGAGACTGACCAAACCCAAATAACTGTCTTTCGGCAAACCCCCCACTAACTTGATCTCCTGAACATAATCGTAAATGTCTACGGGAATAACTCGCACAGAACGAGGTGCGGCGATCGACTCAGCTTCTCCGATAAAATAGCGGCTAGTGATTACAGTACCCGAAGAGATTTGATCCAAAAAAGTACCCAAATCTTCCATCGCCACCAACTGTATGGGGATACGCAGAGCTTGTTCGAGTTCTTTCGCCATCAACTCTCCTACGCCGATGTCCTCAGCGGGGGCTGTGACGACCACCCGCGCGCTGCACCGGAGCCGCCAGTCAATTTCGGCCAAAAATAATTCCCTGGCTTGGTTGAGGGTACAGCCCTGTCCCAGCAGTTGATCCAGACTTTCTTGCACTATCTTGTTTGCCAGAGGATATTCATCCAGGATGGGAGATTTGAGTTTACTGCCGCCTTCGTGGCCTTGAGCCCGCACGTAAATCCCCGATCCGGCTTGAGCTTCCACGAGTCCAGTATTTTCTAGCTGTCGGTAAACTTTGCTGATGGTGTTGCGGTGCAAACCCGTCTGCATGGCTAGTTGTCTGGTACTGGGTAAGCGGTGTCCAGGCGGAAATTGTCGCGAGGCGATCGCAAACCTGATTTGATTGAACAGTTGCGTGGAGGCTGGAATGTCACTATCTGTTTGAATATGAAATTGAACCATCTTAAAGGCTCCAAGGACTTCAACTTAATATTTATATAGGTGAGTACCGGGCCCATTAGGGATCGGATATCTCTCTCTATAGCATAATCTTATTTGGATCATCACTTGAGGTTTTCCTTCCCTTCAGGAGATAAGTCTGCATTTCCCCCTTGCCTTTAATCTCGATCGAGCCCCGTTCTTCAAATTCATATTTTTCCTGGAGTAATTCGTAACTATAGATGCTAACTTGAATCCGACCTGGTAGGCCGTGAGATTCCATACGGCTGGCTGTATTTACAGCATTTCCCCACAAATCGTAAATAAATTTTTTAGTACCAATGACTCCCGCTACCACCGGGCCGCTATTAATCCCGATGCGGAGGTCAAATTTCGCTTCTAGCTTCACATTTAATTCTTTAATTGCTGCTAGCATATCCATGGCCATTTCGGCGATCGCCTCTGCATGATCTAGCCGTTGAATGGGAATACCAGCCGCTACCATATAAGCATCCCCGATCGTCTTAATCTTTTCTAAACCGTGCTTTTCTGTTAATTTGTCGAAAGTTGAGAAAATTTCATTGAGCAAGTACACCAATTTAGTCGCCGACATCGTAGTAGAAATTTGAGTAAAATTCACCAAATCAGCAAACAGGACAGTGGTATGTTCAAACTTGTCAGCAATCACCCCCGGTTGGGACTTCAATCTGTCAGCGATCGCCTCTGGTAAAATATTTAGCAATAAACCATTAGTTTTTTTCTGTTCTTTCCTGAGAGCCGATTCAATCCGCTTACGTTTGGTGATGTCATGAAAAAACACAGAAATGCCGTCATGGGAAGGAAAAACCCTAACTTCCAACCAAATTTTTAAATGACGATAATATTTTTCAAAACTCATTCCCACTTGTTTAGATACAGCTTCTTGAAACTCTTTGTAAAATACTGAGCTAAACAAATCTGGAAACTCTTCCCAGATATTTTTACCAAAAATTTCTTCCGGTTTGCGGTGCAAAAACTTCGCAGCTTTGTAATTGACATAGGTAAATCGCCAATGGGGATCTAAAGCAAAAAAAGCATCGCTCATTCCTTCTAAGAAATTCACGATTTGCTCATCAGAAGCGCGCAGTTTTGCTTCTACTTGTTTTTGCCTTTTGATGGAGCGATTTAACTTAACTAAATTAATCCGCAACTCCATTTGACTGATTACTTGTCTTCCTAAAACCCTGAGCGCTTCTAATTGTTCCGGGTTCAGATGCCGAGGGACTGTATCGATCGCACACAAAGTCCCAATCGGAAAACCATCAGCAGTTACTAAAGGAGTACCAGCATAAAATCGAATATTTGGATTAGAAGTGACTAAAGGATTCCCAGCAAAACGCTCATCTTCTTTAGCATCGGGTACAACTAGCAATTCATTAGGGTTTAAAATAGCATGAGCGCAAAACGCCAACTCTCTAGGAGTTTCTGTTGCTTCTAAACCAACTCTTGATTTAAACCATTGCCTATTAGCATCAACTAAACTAACTAAAGCAATGGGAGTACCACAAATGTGGGATGCCAAAGCTGTTAAATCATCAAAAGCTCCTTCTGCATCTGTATCGAGAATATTATAACTGTGAAGTGCTTGTAGCCTTTCTTCTTCATTGCTAGGGAAGATTGCAGCTTGCATGGGTGGCGGTGCGGATACAGATTTCCGAAAAATGCTCGCAACTGTCGCTGCTGCGATTTTTTGGACTTGCATTGCCAGCCTTTCCACCAGCATTAAAAAACCTACCTTCCAAGCTTTGTTCATATTTATCTTGTTTCAAACCCAATCTAACTGCACAAGTAAAACTCTATTTTGAGATATACTTACGCATTTACCGTAACTAAATTTTCAATTTCTGAAGCCTGAGTAGGCAATTTTGCAGTCAAAACTTCTCTCCCCCTGTCTGTTACGAGTATATCATTTTCAATCCTAATTCCACGAACATCTGAAAATTTTTCTAACTCGTCCCACTTTACAGAATCTTTATATTTTGTCCGAGTTTCGGGGTTGTGCAAAATAGCCGGAACCTGATAAAATCCAGGTTCGATGGATACCAGCATTCCCTCCTGTAAAACTCGATTTAACCGCAGGAATCCCAAACCAAAACGACTGCTTCTAACTCTCCCTGTTTCATAGCCAGCCAAATCGCCTAAATCTTCCATATCATGAACATCTAACCCAATTAAATGTCCGATGCCATGCACAAAAAATAGCGCGTGAGCATCCCTAGCTACCAAATCTTCAACATCACCTTGCAAAATACCCAAATCAACCAATCCCGCCGCCATCGTCTGAGCAGCTAACAGATGAATATCTTGGTATTCAACACCAGGAGTAATCTTGTCAATACAAGCATCGTGGGCTGCCAAAACCACATCATAAATGGCGCGCTGAGTAGGAGAAAATTTTCCCGAAACGGGCCAAGTGCGAGTCACATCTGCTGCCCATCCCATTGCTGTTTCGGCACCCACATCTGCTAATAGTAAATCTCCTGTTTGTAGCGAATTGTGATAATGTTCGCTGTGCAGCACTTCTCCGTGTAGGGTGACAATACTTGGATAAGCAGTGGTCATATTTTGCGATGCGATCGCACTTTCCATTGCAGCACGAACACCAGCTTCGATGTGAGCTGTGGGAGTGGCGGCCATTCCGGCTTTGTGGGCTGCCACTGTGACAGCAGCCGCTGCTCGTAATTCTGCCAAACTTGCAGCATCTTGGGTGAGACGAAGTGATATAATTGCCTTGGTTAGTTCTAGGTCAATGCCTGCGGGTGATTGAGATGGTGTCAAAGGGCGATCGAGAATTTGTGACTGTTGCCACAAAATCAAACTATCCTGAACTGGTATAGTTGCTGCATCAGTCGTTAGCGGAGCCCTCGAAGAGGATCGCGATTTCAACTGGGCCATGGGAAAATCAGCATCAGCCCCCATTAGTGCCGCAATTTCCGCTCTTTTCGGCATTTCTCCATGCCACAGGGTGCTGCTAGGAAGTGCGTCATCCATGAACAGTTCTAACTTGCCAGATTCTAAACGAATCGCCGCATTTTCTAAAGGTAAACCCGCAAAATAGAGAAAGTGACTGCTGGCACGAAAAGGGAACTTCAGAGCCGGATAATTACGAGAAATACTGCGACCAGACCAGAGAATTGTGGGAAAATCAATTAAACTCGCCAGTTTTTCTCTTCGCTGACGCAAAGCAATTGTTAACAATTCGTAATCAGGGAAAATATTCATGGCGATCGGCTCTATTGACTGTTTTATATTTATACTTTAAAATATAACTAAAATCCTTAAAAAAACCATGAAAAATCATCATAAAACCAATTATAGTTCTAGGGAAGCGCCGGATTGGCCGATCGCAAATTTGCCCGGATTAAGCAATGAAGACCAGTCTCAACTAGCAACCTGCGGAATTAACACCATCGCCCAACTAATTTGCCAAACTAAAACACCAACGGCGAAGGTATCGCTAGCGCATCAGTTGCACATTGATATTCGATACATTAACAAATGGGTAGCGATGGCCAATTTGGCTCGAATTCCCAGTGTAGGGTGTGAGTATTGCGGGCTGTTACTCCACGCAGGCGTCGCTTCTCCCGCTCAACTAGCTCAAATGCCCGTGGGGAGATTGCACCAACAAATATTGAGGCTGCACGTAGCCACAATGCAGCGGAACGATTTGACTCCTTCAGTCGATCGCGTGCAAAAATGGGTTGAAGATGCAAAATTAGTCAGTAGTTATTAGTCATTAGTCATTAGTTATTAGTCATTAGTTATTAGTTATTAGTTATTAGTTATTAGTTATTAGTTATTAGTTATTAGTTATTAGTTATTAGTTATTAGTTATTAGTTATTAGTTATTTGTGTTAATTCCAATGCCCAATGCCCAATGCCCAATGCCCAATTCCCAATTCCCAAATATGATGTCAATTCAAGTTTACGGAATCCCCAACTGTGGAACCTGCAAAAAAGCCTTCAAATGGCTAGAAGATAGCGGAGTCAGCTATGAGTTCATTAACACCAAAGAAAATCCACCCACTCGCGCAATGATTGAAAAATGGGTAAATTCGTTGGGGTTTCAACCCATGCGAAATACTTCAGGTCAATCTTACCGTGCTTTGGGCGAAGTTCGGAACAATTGGACAAACAAAGAGTGGATTGAGGCGTTTGCTAAGGATGCGATGCTGCTAAAACGTCCTCTTTTTGTTAAAGACGGAACAGCGGTTTTAGTAGGTTTCAAAGAAGACGCAATTCGAGAAAAATTGGGGCTTTCAACAACCTGAGTTTAGCCAGTTGTTCGCCGCAAAAACTTAACTCCGCCCACATCATCACTGAAACCCCACCGTTCATAAAAGGGTATCATCTTCGGCAAACAGTAAAGTCCTAATCTTTCAACAGCTTGCAATTTAGGATGATTTACCACTGCATCCATCAACTTCAAACCTAGTCCCATCTTTCGGTGTGTCGGGTGGACTATGACATCAAAAACCGTTCCTATGTAGACAAAATCGGTGATGACGCGGGTAAAAGCAATTAGCCGATCGCCCTCATCGACAAAACCTATGATAACATCAGTAGCGGCGAGCATTTTTACCACATCCTCGCGGGTGCGTTTGTCACACCAGAATTCGTTTTTGTATAATTCCATCAAATCGGAAACCTGGCTTGATGTCAGAGTTTCAACCATCCGATAATTATCCATTTTGTCGGTCATACTCTATTTTACCATAATCTAGTTTAATTGCGCGATCGGCAATATCAAAATAGCGGTCATCGTGACTAATCACAAACACCGTTTTCCCCCGCTGCTTCAACTCCGGTAACAACTGCTTATAAAAAATATCCCGGAAAAAAGGGTCTTGATCCGAAGCCCATTCATCTAATTTTACTTGAAATTTAATAGGTGTTTGTAGTGGATGCACTCAATTTTGGAAGGGCGAAGCATTCCGGGCAATAATTTATTCGTTAGAACCAGGGATTTACTGCCTGAATGCTTCGCCCCTAGGAACCAAATTACTGAGGCAATTCTGTCTCGTCTGTTTCAAATACCACTTTTGCGTAAATCTCGCTCATCGACATTTGCACTTCCACAGAAGCAAAGGAAACTATTGCTGATTCTCCTTCATATTCCCGAAATAACCACTCATTCGATTCAGTTTTAATATATTGTGCTACTAAAAATTCGTATTGGCTTACTAACACATATTCTCGGAATTCAGGAATCGATCGATAAAACCGAAACTTGTCCTCTTTATCGAAATCCTTGGTAGACTTAGAAAGCACTTCCACAATCAGCACCGGATTGAGTATTTCATCCTTGCGTCCCTCATTAAAAATAGGATCTCCTGCAATTACCATAACATCCGGGTAAGTTCCGCGTCGATACCGAGGAATCCACAACCGCAAATCATTGTGAAAAAGCTCATAGGAATTCTCCTCAAGCAAATTTCCCAAAATTCTACTCAAATTTCGGATAATCCGGCTGTGATTAATAGTACCACCAGTCATTTGTACAATTTCTCCATCGCGATATTCATTTCTAAACTCAGCAGTTTCCTCTAACTCCCGGTACTCATCTAAAGTATAAATTTTTTGCTTACTTGGTGCTAACATTTTTACCTCCGTACAAACTTTTACCTCGCAAAGCATATTTCAAGAAGGCATGGATATTACCTATAATTTGACTACGATCGATCGTACCACCAGCCATTTGTACAATTTCTCCATCGCGATATTCATTTCTAAACTCAGCAGTTTCCTCTAACTCCCGGTACTCATCTAAAGTATAAATTTTTTGCTTACTTTGTACTAACATTTTCACCTCTACACTAAGTTGCATCTGTGTTAATCTGCGTACCATTAGCGCAAACTTCACGCACACTTGCTTCCCGATCTGCTGGACAAGCAGGTAACAGAGCAATCGCTCTATTGCCTGCTATTGAGTTCTGAGAGGGATTCTTAAAAGCTTTACGCTAACTACTGGTTACTATTGCTACTGTATCTCATAAACTTGCAATCTGCTGTAAAAGCGATCGAGCTCCAGTAACCGATTGCTGGGGAGGGCGCGTGTCAGGGTCTACACTGGAAATTGGAACAGGTGTTGGAGATTTTTCACTTCGGCTAAAAGAGGAGTTGCCAGGAGACTATATTCGGTGGGTGAAGTGGCAGTCTGAACTAGGGCAACCAGGGTATCATCAAACTTTTGAACTTGATGGGGAACATCGTAAAAAGTGAGGCCTACGTCATTGCAGTTATTCATATTAAGTTAATATATGTTAAAATGGTTAGCGAATAGTTTTAAAATGCAGCTAAATGAGAGCCAACTATGACTGTATCACCAATCCAAACGAAGCAACTGCTTACTTTTGAACAATTTATCAAGCAACTTCCCGATGAAGGCCGTTATGAACTGGTAAATGGAGAAATTGTGAGAATCTTACCAATAAGACTACATGAGGATGTTGCCGATTTTCTCATCAAACAATTTGATAGAGAAGTCGATCGCGTCCCTCTAAATTACAGGGTATCTGGCAGATTTATGCTGAGAACGTTAACCCAGAATGGTAAAGAACAAGGCCGCCACCCCGATGTTACTGTAGTAGATAAAACCATCTGGAAATCTCAGCCATTCGCTTATTCAGCTCTAACTGAACCTCCACAATTAGTGGTAGAAGTTGTCTCGACAAATTGGGAAGATGATTATATCGACAAACTGGATGAATATCAGCGTCTGGGAATTGCTGAATATTGGATTGTTGATTATTTAGCGTTGGGTAGCAGAAACTATTTGGGCAACCCGAAAGAGCCGACTGTTTTTGTTTACCTGCTCGATGAAAATGGGGTTTATCAAATGAGTGCTTACCGAGGGAGCGATCGCATTATATCCCGAACTTTCCCCGAATTAGCATTGACAGCAGAGCAAGTATTGGATCTATGATATCAAATCCAGCTTAAATATTGCTTTATCTCTTAGTCTGCGAAGGCAGACTTGGTTTGACTTTCGGCCGGTTGAAACCGCCGATCGCACCCACAAAAAAAACGCCCAACTTCAAAAAGTCAGGCGCTTTCCCATCTCTCAAAACCAGGTAAACTTAATTCCGGGGAGACAACAAGTTAGATTCGATTTTTGCAGCAGCTACCACAGGCTGTACCTGACTCAAAGCCGACTGCAACATGGGAGTGTTAGCAACAGCATCATTAGCCATATTAAACAAAGGATTCGACAGGATACCCGCCAAAGTTGTCGCCACCAAAGTCAGTACAACGGTGACTTGCAAAGGCCGCATTCCTTGAAGATTCCAGCGAATTTCCGGATAATTTTTGACAACATCTGACATCTCTTGAGGCTCTTTCACCACCATCATCTTGACGACGCGGATGTAGTAGTAAATCGAAATTACGCTGGTAACTAATGCCAAGATAACTAAGCCATAAAGTCCAGCTTGCCAGCCAGCCCAGAATAGATAGATTTTGCCGAAAAATCCAGCTAGTGGCGGAATTCCACCGAGGGAAAGCAAACAAATACTCAAGGCCAAAGTTAACAGCGGGTCTTTTTGATACAAACCGGAGTAGTCGCTAATTTGGTCGGTTCCAGTCCGCAATGAGAACAGAATGATGCAGGCGAAAGCGCCTAAATTCATAAACAGGTAAACCAACAGATAAAAGATCATGCTGGAATAACCGGCTTCGGTTCCTGCAACTAAACCAATCATGACAAAACCGGCTTGGGCGATCGAGGAATAAGCTAAAAGCCGCTTCATGCTAGTCTGGGCAAGGGCGACTACATTTCCCAACACCATGCTGAGAATTGCTAGGGCTGTGAATACGAAGTGCCACTGTTCGATAAGTACGGGGAAAACCGTAGTTAACAAGCGGATTGCTAGGGCAAAACCTGCTGCTTTTGAACCGACAGAAAGGAAGGCCACAACGGGTGTTGGCGAACCTTCATAAACGTCTGGAGTCCATTGGTGGAAGGGAACTGCTGAGATTTTGAAGGCAATTCCGGCGATCGCAAATACCAACGCAATTACCAAACCCAGAGATTGACCCTCATTAACAGTAGAAAGATGAGAGGCGATCGCACTTAATGTAGTTTCGCCACCAGACAATCCGTACAACAGCGACAGCCCGTAGAGAAACACCGCCGAAGAAGAAGCACCAATTAACAGATATTTCAAAGCAGCTTCATTGGAACGCGGGTCGCGTTTTGTGTAACCCGTCAGCAAATAAGACGAGATACTGAGGGTTTCCAACGAAATAAAAATCATCACCAATTCATCAGCACCGGAAAGGAACATTCCCCCCAAAGTAGCGGTGAGCAAAATGCCGATAAATTCTGCTAAAGCAGTCCCAGTTTGCAATACATAGCGGACGGATATCAAAATAGTGACAGCCGCCGTCAAAGCAATAATTCCGCGAAATACTAAACTCAAGGCATCGCTATTAAAACCGCCTAGAAACGAGATAGTATTAGTGTTGTCCGCTTGCAAACACAAGGCACCGACGGCCGCTAGCAAACCGGCAACAGCCACGTAGGGAGTCCAACCAGAGGAACTGCGGCCGACGATTAAATCGCCGACGAGGACAACCAAGAGGGTGACAATGATGATTCCCTCTGGCAATATAGTTCCAGCATTTAGCTGGGCGGCAAGAGTAGCAAAATCCATATTTTCAGACAAGTTGGGTAATACAGGCCCCAAAGCCTGTAATGGGCAGTGAAATGTTAGAAATTCTTTACCAAATTGGATTGTAGACGATTACAGCCTCCCGTTCCCAGTTTTGTCCGTGTTTGTTGCGATATCTTAGGTTCAACTGGTTCCCCGGCTCTGCCTGGGAACCCATGTCTACAGGCTCTGCCTGGTCGATCGCACGCGCAAACAGGAGGTAGAGCCTCTGGATGATATTCGTCCCCAGACAGAGCCTGGGGACGACCAAAAAAAGCCAATTGGTTTGGGTTCAAGAGCAGTAGATTTTCCTGATAGATCGATCGCACATAATTCATTAACGCGCCGCTTCAGCTTTAATTTCTCGGAGAATGGTTGATACTTCTGCTTCCGAATCAAGGTGTCTGGCCAGAACTTGAGCAGTTGTATCCAGCAGGCGTTCTGAAAAGGCTTTAGTTAAGTCTGCCCGCAGGCCTTGCCCTATATAAAACTTCAGCAGTGCTTCTACAGAGATATCTCGATTCGCCGCTATTTTTTTAAGTGATTCTAAAGTATCTGTTGGGATTTGAATCGAGACTGTTTCTGTTATACGCGATCGCAATTGCAATTTAATTTCTGATTCTGGATTATTCATATAATTTTCTTTCTGTGCGGGTAGCAGGACGGGAAGAAATGATGCGGCTTCGCAGACCGCGTTCTACATAAACTACGAGTAATAGGCGTTGAGAAAGGGAGTAGCCAAGGATAAAATCACGCTGTTCGTCATTGGTAGTAGCGTCTCCCTCCTGATAGAATGGATCGAAGAAAACTTCTGCTGCTTCTTCAAAACTAACGCCATGTTTTTCTAGATTGCTCTCGGCTTTGTTTGTGTCCCATTCAAACTCAACACCTTCTAGTATGTACACTTTATCCATGTTTCAATTTTAACATCGCTTTAAGGTACTTTGAAAATAATACCCAAAGTTCGGGCTAATGAGTAAGATTGAAGAAAATATAAAAGGGGTGGTTATGCTCGATCGCACTAAATTAGTTTTGGCTGGTATGTCGATCGCGCTTTCGCTTCAGTTAAGTCCGCCAGTTTCAGCAGCCGTGCCGGTTGGCAAAGTTGTAGAAACGGCACAAACTAATAGTAGCGAGGCTGGTGAAAAAGCATTAAAGGAAGGACTACAACTCTATAAGCAAGGAACGGCGGAAGGTTTAAGAGGTGCGATCGTCCTGTTTGAAGAAGCATTAAAACTGTATCGGGAAGCGCGTGATAGTCACGGGGAAGCGATCGCCCTGATGGGCATCGGCAAAGCCTACTCAGATTTGGGAGAAAAACTCAAAGCAAGAGAGTATTACAGCCAGTCCCTTCCCCTATTTCGGGCTGCGAGCGATCGCTCTGGGGAAGCTGTTAACCTCAACAACATCGGCCAAGTCTACTCAGAATTGGGAGAAAAACAGAAAGCGCTAGAGTATTACAGCCAGTCGCTTCCCCTGAGTCGGGCAGTAGTCGATCGCCGTATTGAAGCTACCACCCTCACCAGCATCGGCGTTGTCTACTCAGAATTGGGAGAAAAACAGAAAGCGCTAGAGTATTACAGCCAGTCGCTTCCCCTGTTTCGGGCAACAGGCGATCGCTCTGGGGAAGCTGGCACCCTCAACAACATCGGCTTAGTCTACTCAGAATTGGGAGAACAACAGAAAGCGCTAGAGTATTACAGCCAGTCGCTTCCCCTGTTTCGGGCAACAGGCGATCGCGGTGGGGAAGCTGCCACCCTCAACAACATTGGGTTAATTTACAAAAATTTGGGAGAGCAACAAAAAGCTTTAGACTATTACAATCAATCCCTTCCCCTGAGTCGAGCAGTAGGAGATCGCTCTGGGGAAGCTACCACTCTCAACAACATTGGCTCAATTTACAACAATTTGGGAGAGCAACAAAAAGCTTTAGACTATTACAATCAATCTCTTCCCCTGCGTCGGGCTGTGGGAAATCGCAGCGGGGAAGCAATCACCCTTAACAACATTGGCAAAATATACTCTGATTTGGGAGAGCAACAGAAAGCTTTAGACTATTACAATCAATCTCTTCCCCTGAGTCGGGCTGTGGGAAATCGTCGTCTGGAAGCAAGCACCCTCAACAACATTGGCTCAATTTACAAAAATTTGGGAGAGAAACAAAAAGCTTTAGACTATTACAATCAATCCCTTCCCCTGAGTCGGGCTGTGGGAAATCGCAGCACAGAAGCTTCCACCCTTAACAACATTGGGGCTGTCTACTCTGATTTGGGAGAGCAACAGAAAGCTTTAGACTATTACAATCAATCCCTTCCCCTGACAAGGGCTGTGGGCGATCGCTCTGGGGAAGCAACCACCCTTAACAACGTAGCTTTTGTCAAACGCGATCGCGGAAATCTTACCGAAGCTCTCAACGACATCGAAGCATCTCTCAAAATCATCGAAAACCTCCGCACCAAAATAGCCAGCCCAGAACTCCGCAGCTCATACTTTGCCACAGTACAAAACTACTACGAATTCTACATCGATTTGTTAATGCAACTGCACAAAACTAACCCTAAATCCGGTTATGATACAAAAGCCTTAGAAGCCAGCGAACGTTCTCGCGCCCGCAGTCTCCTCGAACTCCTCCAAGAAACAAACGCTAACATTCGCGAAGGCATTTCCCCCGATTTACTACAACAGGAAAATCGCGCCAAACAGCAACTAGATGCCATTGAAAAACAGCGCATTCAAGAACTCAGCAACCTTAACCCCAATCCAGCTAAAATCGATGAAATCGACAAACAGCGCCTCGCACTTTTGCAACAATATCAGCAAATTCAAACCCAAATTCGTACCACCAGCCCCCGTTACGCCGCCCTCACCCAACCCCAACCTTTAACACTCCCAGAAATTCAGAAACAGATTCTTGATGAAAACACTATTTTATTGCAATATTCCCTTGGTAAAGACCGCAGTTATCTTTGGGTGATTAGTCAAAAAGGACTAACTAGCTATGAATTGCCAAAACGCGCCGACATTGAAACAGCCGCCCGGAATTTCCGAGACACCGTTACCAACCCCCGTTTACGAAATGTTCCCGAAAAAGTTGCCGAAGCGAGTGCAAATCTCAGTCAATTAATTTTACAACCCGCCGCAGCCCAATTAGGAGAAAAACGCTTATTAATCGTTCCCGATGGTGTTCTACACTATACCCCTTTTCCAGCTTTAAATATTTCCCAAACAGCCGGACAAAATCCCAATATTCCCTTAATTACCAAACATGAAATTATTATCCTGCCTTCCGCTTCAACTCTCGGAATTCTCCGACAAAATTACGGAGATCGAAAACTACCCGATCGCAGTTTAGCCATTTTAGCCGATCCAGTTTTCAGTCCAGACGATGAAAGAATCAAAGGAAAGCTTACCAAAGAAACCACGGAAAAGTTAGAATCAAATAACCTCGGATTAAATCGATCGCTCCGTGCTTCCAATCTGGGCTGGCCGCCCAGTCGCCTACCCTTTACCCGCCAAGAATCCCAAATAATATTAAGTTTAGTGCCTTCAGCTTCTAACAGTGAGAAAATTGATTTTTCAGCCAGTCGTACCATTGCTATAGATGGTAGTTTAGCCAATTATCAAATCGTTCACTTTGCCACCCACGGCATTGCCAATAGCCAAAATCCCGAACTGTCAGGAATTCTGATGTCGATGGTTGACGACAAGGGAAATCCTGTAAATGGCTTTTTGCGCCTCAATGATATTTTCAACTTGAAACTGTCAGCAAATCTAGTAGTTTTAAGTGCTTGCCAATCTGGACTAGGGCAGAATATTAAAGGTGAAGGAATGGTGGGATTAACCAGGGGTTTTATGTATGCGGGTGCTCAGCGGATGGCGGTGAGTTTGTGGAATGTGGATGATGAAGGAACTTCGGTATTAATGGAAAAGTTTTATCAGAAAATGCTCCAACAAAAGTTAGCACCGGCGGCTGCTTTGAGGGCAGCGCAGATGGAAATGATGCAGCAGGAAAAATGGAAGTCACCCTATTACTGGTCTGCTTTTACCCTTCAGGGCGAGTGGAAATAACAGTCAGGGTGGTGTGGCTATCGATTTCCAGGAACTATCAGCCCGTATCCAGCAGTCTCAGCATCCAGTGCATCTTGTAGAGACGCGATAGTTAGGAGACTGCACGTGCCCAAGGAGTGTCAACTTAAGGTACAACCCATAGTCCGGCAAGGGTTGAAACCCCTGCCTCAAAGCGAAAGTCCTCTCTCTCTTGACTCATGAGTTCTTCAGTCCTCTTTGAGAGGACTTTCGCTATTAGACAGGGGTTTTAACCCCTGTCGGACTGGCGAGTCCACTAACAGATTTTGCGGGTTGACAGCTTAAGTTGACACTTATGGGCATTGCAATCTCCTAATTTCTTGTCATCTTTAAGGCGATCGGCAATAACTTACAAATTAAGGTAGTTTGAAAATAAGCCCTCAATTTCCCCATAAGCCTTGACATCTGACATACACTCTGTGACATACCCGACACTCATTTTGTAAACAAATAGAGTGCGGGCTTCCTCTTTCAACGGGAGAGCCTTGTTAGAGCCATCTCTAAGCTGGTCTTATCCTCCCTCCGTAGGTTTTACTCACCCGAAGGTCGTACTAACTAGCAAGATCATTACTGATCTTCGAGGCAGACTCCCTGTGTCCCAAGGAGTAGAATTGTTGATTTTTTCACCCATCCATCAGCTCTTTTACGGCTGAGCGGGATATTGGGGCTACCAATAAGAAACTGATAGGTGGTGTCTAGCCTTTATACAACGGAAAGTTCGCCCACCACGGCTACTCTTATCATCCCCGCTTAGTTCGATCCTATCATGGATTCGCTATCGCTCAATTTGTTTGCTGCTCGTTTTCATCCCGTCACTCATCCTGTAAATGGATAGAGTGCGGGACTTCCCACTCGTATTAGTTAAACACTCACTTCTGCGCCGCCATCCATATATAAAAGATGCCATGTCAACCTTAGTCATCGTCGAATCTCCCACAAAAGCCCGTACCATTCGCAACTTCCTGCCCTCAAACTACCGTGTAGAGGCATCAATGGGCCATGTGCGCGACCTCCCATCCTCCGCCGAAGAAATACCAGAAGCCGTTAAAGGAGAAAAATGGGCGCAACTCGGCGTAAACGTGGAGGCAGACTTTGAACCCCTCTACGTCATCCCGAAAGATAAAAAGAAAATAGTCAAAGAACTCAAAGACGCCCTCAAAGACGCCACAGAACTGATTCTAGCCACTGACGAAGACCGCGAAGGCGAAAGCATTTCCTGGCATTTGCTGCAAATCCTCAAACCCAAAGTTCCCATCAAACGGATGGTATTCCACGAAATCACCCGCGAAGCCATCCGCGACGCTTTGACTCACTGTCGCGACATCGACAATCGAGTCGTACAAGCCCAAGAAACTCGGCGGATTCTAGACAGACTCGTCGGTTACACCCTTTCTCCGCTACTGTGGAAAAAAATCGCTTGGGGCTTGTCCGCAGGGCGGGTACAATCAGTGGCGGTGCGCCTGTTGGTATGCCGCGAACGGGAACGCCGCGCCTTCCGCCAAGGTAGCTACTGGGATTTAAAAGCGACTTTGACCCCCCCCAACCCCCCCCTTGGTAAGGGGGGGGCTTCGGACAATACCCCCCTTGGTAAGGGGGGGGCTTCGGACAATACCCCCCTTGGTAAGGGGGGGGCTTCGGACAATACCCCCCTTGGTAAGGGGGGACAGGGGGGTGCATTTGAAGCAAAACTGGTAACAGTAGCCAATGTAAAAGTTGCCAACGGTAGCGATTTCGATGAAAATACTGGCGGGATTATCGCAGGCCGCCGTGTACTTTTGCTGAATGAAGAACAGGCGCGGGCTTTACTGTCGCGTATTCAAAACAAACCTTGGACTGTCACCAATCTCGAAGAACGGCCAGTCACGCGCAAACCTTCGCCACCATTTACAACCTCGACTTTGCAGCAAGAAGCTAACCGCAAGCTGAGGCTGGGGGCGCGGGAAACCATGCGAATTGCCCAAAGTCTCTACGAACGCGGTTTTATCACCTATATGCGGACGGATTCGGTGCATTTATCCGAACAGGCGATTACCGCTGCCCGCAGTTGTGTCCAAGAACTGTACGGTAGCGAATACCTCAGCCCGCAACCCCGCAAATACACGACCAAAAGCAAAGGTGCTCAGGAAGCCCACGAAGCTATCCGCCCTGCTGGTAGCACTTTTCGGACTCCGCAGCAAACCGGACTAGATGGCGTTGACTTCCGCCTCTACGATTTGATTTGGAAGCGGACTGTCGCTTCTCAAATGGCTGATGCGCGCCAAACTCACGTCACGTTACTGACTCAGGTGGAAGATGCCGGTTTCCGTTCCAGCGGGAAACGCATCGATTTTCCCGGCTTTTTGCGGGCCTACGTGGAAGGTTCCGATGACCCAGATGCGGCTTTGGAAGACCAAGAGGTGATTTTGCCGGCGCTGAAAGTGGGTGATAAGCCGGTTTGCAAAGACTTGGAAGCAGTTGGCCACGAAACTCAGCCTCCCGCCCGTTTCACCGAAGCTTCACTCGTTAAAATGTTGGAAAGCGAAGGGGTAGGTCGTCCGAGTACCTATGCGAGTATTATCGGCACTATAGTCGATCGCGGTTACGCCAAATTAATCACCAACGCCTTAATTCCCACATTCACCGCTTTCGCCGTCACTACTTTATTGGAAACGCATTTTCCTGATTTAGTAGACACCGGTTTTACTTCCAGAATGGAACAAACCCTGGATGAAATTGCCACCGGCGAAGCTAAATGGCTGCCGTATTTGGACAAGTTTTATCGAGGGGAAACTGGACTTCAAACCCAAGTCAAAGAACAGGAAAGTCAAATCGATGCCAAAGTTGCCCGAACTGTGGTATTGGAGAATATTTCTGCTAAAGTTTGCATCGGTAAATACGGCGCTTACCTGGAAGCTGAAAGGGAAGAAGGGCCGGTAAAAGCATCGATTCCTCAAGATTTGACTCCGGCGGATTTAGACCCGGAACAAGTCGAGTTTCTGTTAAAGCAAAAGACTGAAGGCCCGGAACAATTGGGTCTCCACCCGGAAACTGGGGAACCGATTTTTGTGCTGATTGGCAGTTATGGGCCCTACGTTCAGTTAGGAGAAATCACTGAAACTAACAAGAAACCGAAGCGGAGTTCTTTGCCGAAGGGGACGGACAAGGATAATGTGACGTTAGAGATGGCTGTGAGCTTGCTGACACTGCCGCGCTTGTTGGGGACTCACCCGGATACGGGGGCGAAGGTGCAGGCTGCTTTGGGGATGTACGGGCCTTATGTGGTGCATGACCAGGGTAAGGTTGGTAAGGATTATCGATCGATCAAGGTTCCTGATGATGTTTTGACTATAACGCTCGATCGGGCATTGGAACTATTAGCGCAACCGAAAGCAGTTCGGGGTAGCAGCAAAACAGCGACACCTTTGAAGGAATTGGGCGCGCATCCAGAATCGGGGGAACTCCTCAATGTTTACGACGGCCGTTATGGGCCCTACGTCAAACACGGAGATATCAATGCGTCTTTGGCTAAGGATGAATCTCTGGAGAATTTCACCTTACAAAAAGCATTGGATTTGTTAGCAGCGAAGGAAGCAGCGGGCGGCGGAAAATCTAGCAAGTCGAAGAAGTCAACGAAGACAACTGCGGCGAAGTCGGAAACTGCTGCGAAGAAAACAACTACTGCGAAGAAAACCACTGCGGCGAAGAAAACAACTACTGCGGCGAAGTCGGAAACGGCGGCTAAGAAAACCACTGCTGCTAAGAAAACGACGACGACTGCGACTAAGAAGAAGACAACTTGAGTTTAGTGTAGCTTTCACTCATCGAGAAACCCGGTTTGCACGGGGGGAATGTCCCCAAGTGCGATCGGGTTTCTTTGTGGGTAAGAGACTTGACAAATTTAGGTTTGTAGTAAGGACTTCAGTCATTAAAATTTGGTTTTAGTCTATGTTATACTTATTGTTAGAGGTGAAATAATTCTTCGCCTTCTGGGTTCTGTTTGGGATGAACAGCGATCGCGACATTTACCAAAAGGCTTGATGCAATGGTTCAGAAAATTGCCCTATTCAACCACAAGGGCGGGGTTAGTAAGACCACAACTACGTTTAATCTAGGCTGGATGCTTGCTGAGAAAGGAAAAAGAGTGATTCTTGTGGATACCGATCCACAATGTAACCTCACTGGCATCGCTCTGGGAGAAGCAACTGAGGATGATGAGGCAAGAATTCAAGAAATCTACAATACCACCTCAAACATAAAGACAGGACTCGCTCCCGCTTTTGAGTCACAACCAAAAGCAATTGAAGCTGTGGATTGTATCCCAATACAACGTCGGGATGATTTATTTCTTCTACCTGGTAATGTTGGTTTGGCTGAGTATGAAGTGACACTAGGTATTGCTCAAGAATTAAGTGGCTCAATTCAAACTCTGAAGAATTTACCAGGTTCTATCAATGATTTGCTTGAAAAGACAGCGACTAAGTTTAATGCAGATTATATGCTGATTGATATGAGTCCAAGCTTAGGTTCAATTAATCAGAATCTGCTGATGATCAGTGACTTTTTCTTAGTGCCTACTACTGCTGACTTTTTCTCCGTGATGGCAATCGACTCTTTGGCTAAGGTCTTGCCAAGATGGTATGCCTGGGCAAAGTCGGCAAGCTCACTCCAAATCCTGAAAGAAGCAAATTATCCGTTTCCTGACATTACTCTACGTTTTTTAGGGACAATTGTTCAGAACTATCGAATCATTCGAGGCAAAGAAACTGCTGCTTTCCAAACCTGGATTGAGAAGATTGAGAAAACTGTTTCTGACAAATTGATTCCCACCCTACGCCAAAGCAATATGATGCTGCCAGACCAGGCTTACCGGGAGCAGAAACTTAATGACAGCCTCTCCCTTGCGAAGATTTCAAACTTTAACAGTCTGATTGCTCTGTCTCAAGAACATCGAACACCAGTTTATGCCTTAACGCCTCAGCAATTGGTACAACAAGGGGTTGTCTTGGAGCAAAACCAGAAGAAGCAGGAAGAGTTTAGACAAACTTTTTCAGACTTAGCAGATAAAATCATTGCATTAAGTTCAGAAAGCTCCGTATATGCAGTCAGCGCTTGACCAATTTCGTATTAGCATTAGTCGCGTCCGAGACCTAATTGCCCTTCATAATTCCGTTAAAGCTCAAGCTACTGGTGCGCTAGATGTGTCAGATATGCTACGAGCCGCGCTAGTTCTTGCAGTGAGCGCGTTGGATTATTACGTGCATGAGGTTGTAACGTTAGGAATGTTAGAAATTCATCGAGGAGAACGTTCTGAACCAACGCCTTCAGCAAATACTACTCAGTCAGCATTCTCACGTTTTCAAGTGTCGTTGGGTGGCGCTCGTCAGGAGCGATTAGCGGCGATTGATATTGCCTCATGGCTTGAAACTGAAATTGAACAAACTCACGGTTATGCTTTTCTCCAACAATCTTATACAGTTGCAGCCTTAATCCCTGCAATATCAAGTAGCGTTGTGAAGAGGCTGAATAATGCCTCTTGGTTGGAAGATGAGATTAGGGAACGTCTGGGATATCAGAGCTTCCAGCAGGCAGACAAAATTGCTGATGCAATCAGATATATTTCAGACAAAAAGTTGTGGGATGAGGTGGCTAAGAAGATAAGCAGACCAGCACAAGATATTAAGCAACAACTCAATTCCATAGTTGATCGGAGAAATAAGATTGCTCATGAAGCTGATATAGATCCAAGTTTTAACATCGGAGATAGATGGAATATTGATGAGGTGCTTGTTGGGGATGCAGTAGACTTTATTGAACAGATTGTTGAGAGCATTCATCAAGTCCTGTGAATGTAAAAAGAATTGACACGATCCTAGAGCTATATCAGGAAGTTGCTTTAACTCGTGACTTACCAGAATAGGACTTACGCATGGGGCCTCACAAACCGGGTTTTTTAGAGAATCTGTCACTGGAAAATTTTCATACTTTTCCTGGTTAAAAATTGACACATATCCAAACCATGAACTATATTAAAGACATGGATGCAGCAGACACGATCTAATCATGACATCCCGTTACCTACGAGGGTCGAGGAATTCCGGTAAAGACGTTCTGAATACCAAAATTTATATTTTGGCGAAGGCTCATTAACGAGCCTTTGTTATTTTAGGGCTTCGGTTTTTGCATATCGAACTTTTAATAAAATTTGAATTAAGGGCGATCCTCTTCGAGGGCTTCGCTAACGCATATTTCGAGATTTGGATTGAGGCCGATCGCATATTTTGCGCGAACCATTATGCAGTAGTATGAATTTGTCTCTTTGAGTGCAAATCTTTCATGCGGCGGGATTCAATCTTCTACAAACTGTTCGGACAAGCGCCCACTTTGCTGTTCGATCTACTGGCGACAACTCCAGCAAATGCTGCCAATTATCGCTTTGACTCGGTTGCAGTCAAAGAACCTAAATTTGAAATTGACGGCGTATTTTTGCCCCCAGAATCTGAGGAACCGGGCATTGTCTATTTTTGTGAAGTTCAGTTTCAGAAAGACGAACAGCTTTACGAACGGTTGTTTGGCGAATCGTTTTTATACTTTTACCGCAATCGCAGTCGTTACAGCGATTGGCAAGCTGTGGTAATTTATCCATCACGCAACGTCGAACAAAGCGATGTTTATCCTTATCGAGCTTTGCTCAACAGCAATCAGGTGCATCGGGTGTGCTTGGATGAGTTGGGGGATATTCGCGCTTTGCCTTTAGGGATTGCGCTGATGGTGTTGACGACTGTCGGGGAGACTCAAGCACCAGCAGAAGCAAGATATTTGCTGGGCAGAGTGCAGCAAGAAGTTCCACCAGCAGCAGGTCGCGAGATTATAGATATAATAGCAACTATTATGTCGTACAAATTTACATCGTTGAGTCGAGCCGAGGTGGAATCAATGTTGGGAATTACATTACAGGAAACGAGATTCTATCAAGAAGCTAAGGCGGAAGGACGGCAGGAAGGACGGCAGGAAGGACGGCAGGCAGAAGCCTGTGCCCTGATTGTCCGACAATTAACCCGTCGGTTGCGGCAAGAACTTTCTGAGGAAATGCGATCGCGCCTTGCTAATCTGCCCTTGCTAGTGCTCGAAGATTTGAGTGAAGCGCTGTTGGATTTTGCTACTATGGCGGATTTGGAGGCTTGGTTGGAGGTGCAGCAGTCGGAAAGATAAGAATTTAGCGAGTTATTGAGGGCTTAAATAGCTAATTCACTTTACTCGCTAAATTAAGATATGGACGGCGGCCCAGAACGATAGACTCGAATCACTTTTCCCGTCAATGTCTCAGCAGTAGATATTGCATCATGAATATTGGCAGTCAGTTTAGCAATATCGTCATCTCGCGTGCAGGCAATAATACCAGAGTGGTCAGGTTCCAGCTTATGCAGTTGAAAGAAATCGCGCCGATTGACGGTCAAAACAGCCCTATTTTGAGTGATCGCAAATGCTAATACATCCTCATCAGGTAGTCCAGCATTTCCTGCTTCTTGAACAGTCAGGACATCATGCCCCAAAGACCGCAGATTTTGCACAACTTGTCGGGGAAATTGTTCGTCTGCATAGATACGCGCCATAGGTTTATTTGAGATTTGCAGGTGTATCTAAGATTTCGTCAGCATCATCTTGCTGTCGAATTGCTTCCTCAATTTCGTCTGGATAAGCTTCAGTATAAGCCCAAACATTTACTAAATCAGCAGCACTGAGCTGGGGATAGCAATCTAGGATAAAAGCATCGGTAGCGCCGTCATTTCGATAGCTGGCGAGTAACCAAACGGGAATGCGAGTGTTGTCAATACAAGCATCACCGCCCATCACGCCGGGAGTTTTTGCGATCGGGCGGCCGCTGTTTTTCAAACTCTGGGTTAAGATGCTGATGGCCTCAGCTTTTTCGATCGGCGTTAAGGCCAAAAGTTGTGCTTCTAATTCTGGGATTGTCATAAAGCTTATTTGATTTAGGAATTAGGTATCTATTTGATATTGTAGGGCGATCGCCCGCATCAGTTTTTTATCCTGGTACGTTGACTCCGCCTACAATGAAGACGTGTGATATCAAATCCGGTAACATCGGAATTATTCATCTCTCTTATCTCCCTCTGTGTTCTCTGCGTTCTAGTAAGGTTAAATCATTCCGATGCAGCCGGAAACGATATGACCTCCTGCAAAAATCCTTTTAATTAAATTTCAGGACGAACAAAATGCCCATCCCACAACAAAAAAAAGATTTGTGTGGGATGGGCATTTTGCCCGTCTTAGCTATTTTTGCGAGAGGTCTGTGATTTGATTGATGACAGACAAGGTTGCCAGATATTATATTAACCGATCGCTCTTTTTACTCAAAAAGCGCGATCGGCAAAACGATATTAGATCAGGATTGGGGTGAAATCAGTCGAGGCGATCGCACTTGGAATCACGCCTTTGAGAGTTGCTAACAGTTGATCGCTATTTGCAAGGCGGATTAATGTATCGCTGCCACTAGCAGTAATACTTAATTGGTTAAAGCCCAAACCGCCAGACAATCCAATTAAATCTTGACCTTTTCTGAAGTCAAGAATTATATCGCTTGACTGATTGCCTACTAACACAAAAGTATCATTACCACTGCCACCCGTTAGCGTATCATCGCCAGCACCGCCGTACAGCAAATCATTGCCAGCGCCACCGGTGAGGATGTCATTGCCCTTGCCCCCGTACAGCGTATCGTTGCCAGCGCATCCGTCAAGAACATCGTTGTCGCTGTCGCCGGATAACCAGTCGTTGCCATCACCGCCACAGAGAGTGTCCTTACCTTGACCACCAAAGAGAGTATCGCGATCGCCTTCACCTAATAGTAGATCGTTGTCTTTGCCACCAAAGATAGAATCGCTGCCGCTGCCGCCCAAAATCGTGTCGTTACCTGAGTCGCCACTTAGCCAATCGTTGTCAGCGTCGCCCAGAATGACATCGTTATCTTTGCCACCGTATGCTGTGTCGTCGCCCGGGCCACCAGTTATGCGATCGCTGCCACCCAAGCCAAAAAGCCTGTCATTGCCCGCCAAACCGCTGATCGCATCTTTGCTTGCGCTGCCTGCGATCGAGTCGTTACCAGCAGTCCCGGTGCGAGTAACATCAGTCACTAACAAGGTGATGTTACTCAAATCCAAGCTATCGCAGAGGCAAGTATCTATATCGGGAGTGGGTGTTGGTGTTGGTGTTGGTGCAGGTGTTGCTGTTGTTGGTACAGTCGTCGGTGTTGGTGTAGGTGTTGGTGCAGGTGTTGGTGTAGGTGTTGGTGCAGGTGTTGGTGTAGGTGTTGGTGCAGGTGTTGGTGTAGGTGTTGGTGCAGGTGTTGGTGTTGGTGTTGGTATTGGTATTGGTATTGGTACAGTCGTGGGTGTTGGTGCAGGTGTTGGTATTGGCGTTGGTGCAGGTGTTGGTGTTGGTGCGGGTGTTGGTGTTGACAACGCCGTAACATTCCGAGGGTTGAAACCAGTTGTATCTATGAGTAGCGATTGAGGGAAACTCGTCGCTACGTTTTGCCACGGCGTCAACTTGAAATTCGTGCTGAAATTCTCGTTTTGACTATCAAAAACCTGCGGATCGTTGAATCCATCCTGAGTCACCAACAAACCGGAGGGGAAATTAGGTCCTAAAGGCACATTAACAACATCAGCGCCGTCAGATTGCTGGTTGCTGTCGATCGCACCATTAGTACCGATCGCAAATTCACCGATAAATCCATTACTGCCACCGCGATCGTACACTGCAAACGTGTTGCTTCCCTGGCTGGAGGCGAGAAGATAACCTTTACCGTTCTCTCCGTAATAGATGGTCAGTCCTTCCACATCATCTACCAGTACAGTACCGCCTTGCGCCCGCGTGCGATCGATTAGCGTGCCAGTAGAACTGCCAGTAGGTTCTGCCGAGTATTTCCAGATGCCAACATCTTCCTGTCCGACATACAGGAATCCTAATTGTTGGTCGGCAACCATACCTTCTAGTTGAGGCGATCGTCCAGCCGGTACTGCCGGTGGATTAGCTACAGTAAAATTCCGTACTAGCTTAGCACCTACTTGACCGGAAGCAGTTGCAGACAGTTCAAACTGTGCGACATCTCCAGTATTGCGGCGGTTGACAAAAACGTAAGATTTGCCAGTCGTCAGAGAACGGTACGAAGTTAAACCGTAGGCATTACTTTCGTCAGTAGAAGCTGCGGCGCTAAACGTCGGCGTGCGGAAGAGAGTACCAATGCTAGGATCGGTGATATCTTTGAGAGTCTGACCTGGAGTAGCCGGATTGGGATCGATCTGGAAAATAGCTAATTTGTCATTGCGCCGATCGCTAGCGATCGCCAAATCCACCGTGCGATCGCCAATCTTGAAACCATACACCAGATCGACATTGTTATAGCGAATGCGATCGGTAGCTGAAACCCCAGGATTAATCGACTGCAACAGATTTCCCTGCAAATCGTACACCCGCAACCCAGCATTTTTCGCCGTCGCCACCACCAAACTCTTACCAGGATCTGTAGGGTGAACGTAAATCGCCGGATCGTCCGCATCTGCCCGCAGTTGTGCCGACACATTCGGATCGTCCAACAGTGGAGGCGTTGTTTCCACCGTTGGTTTTGCCACCCCTACCGGAGTAGCTAAAACTAACTGACCGCCTTCTGCGTGGTTCCCCCGCAAAATTGTAGTGCTAGTTCCCGAATTTCTGATCGTGTGGGCCTGAACGTCAAACAGATAAGAACTTTGGCTGGAGTTCGACCCAAAAGCAACAATCCCAGAAGATTCCCATTCACCGGGCGTGGTGAAGTTATTAAAGTTGGCACCTCCGGCATTTTCGTTAATCTCAAACAGCGGTGACACCGTTCGAGCACCTAAAGCCAGACCATTATTGGCAGCAATATTGTACGACCAGACCCGGCCGTCGCGTTTTTCTGCCTTCATCACCTCACCGCCAAATGCCGTCTCGTCTTCCTGAAGCAAGACATTGCCTTGGGCGTCTACAGTAATGTTGTCGTAGCTGACACCCTTACCAGGGCCTCCTTCCAGCAACAATTCAAAATTGCTAATTTGGCCTGTCGGATTAGTAGCATTTAAACTGAAACGATAGAGTTTGCCGTAAGGATTTTCCGCCTGACTGGCGGTAGTCGTTGTAGTGCTTACTCCGGGCAAATTATTCGTCCCAGTAGTAACAAAGTAGAATGTACCGGGGTTTTTGGGGTCTTCAGCAATATCTTCCAATCGGCGGAAGTTAGTTGAACGTCCAGAGGCATTCACCCAATTACTCAAGGCAGTACCATCAGCAACCACGCTAGGGTCTACCTCAGTCCAAGTTCCAGTCATCGCGCCAGTTTTGGAAACTTGTCCTTCGTTGTCAATGGTTCCCACACGCAGGACATACAATTTCCCGTTGTTAAATCCGTTGGGGTCAGCAGCGGTTTGATCTCCAACGAACATATAAAGTTCGCCGTCGCTGGAGTCTTCAGTAGAGATCAGAACCGTCTTTTTGCTGGCGTTACCAGCGCGGTACTGAGAAGCAGAAACGACATTTTCTTTAGAATAGCGTCCCAAGCCATTAAGGGCGATCGCAGTTCCATCCGGCCTGACTGCAAAACCACGGCTAGCCGAATCAGTTTCTTCTGGCGCAAACCAAATCGGTGTAGAGTTACCACTGCTGTCAACAAACCCAGAATCAGCCAAGTATCCCGAACAGAAGCGGCCAAAATTCAAAGTTTCCGGGCCCGTGCTACTTTGGAAGCTGTAGTTTCCGCTTGTTAAATCCAGGGCAAATGTTTTTGTACCGTCTTGAACTCGTTCAATTAAATTCCGACCGCCGATCGCCTTCCAATTTGAGTCAAACTCAAATAACGAGACTCTGGCACCTTTGATTTTGGAACCTGCTGCTGTGCTAGAAATGTCTGTGGTTGTTGTATTACCTAATTCGTGGTTGACCCAGACATAGAAGTTACCGTTGGGACGTTGTTGAATACCTAAACCATCGGGAATGCCTGTGAAAGCATAGCGATTGGTTGTGTTGGCGGTGTAGCTGCCAAAATTTCCAGTCAATTGGGGAATTTCGTCGCCTACTGTCAAGAGAGGGGTCAGTTTGTAACCTGCACTCAGATTGCTGTCACTGATATTGTTGACGTAAGTAGGGGCGGCGGTATTGCCGTTAATATTAGTCATAGGTTTGCCGATTAGTTCTTAAGAAATGACGTGGAAATTTTGCTCTGATCTGCCTAGCTGCCAGGATTTGACGCCCGTCGCATCCCAAAACCGGGCATATCAATAATCAATATCCACAAGAAGTTTCCCATACTTTTATTAAAAATAAGTACAGATTTAGGTTAAGTTATAGTTATATAAACGCTCACCTCATAGCAGGTTGTAACTCCACTTGACCGGAATTCGTTAAATGTTAAATCGAGAGTTTAAATATAGATTAATTTCCTGGAGCGTATCTATCTTTGACTAATAACTGTCTCCCCCTCCGCCTCAACTCATCGACTTTTAAACTTGTATCCGGCTGACAAAACTCATCCAGCAACTAAAAAAAATACTCAAATTTCTCCCTTTCATCCACTTAGTAAATCATGATAATTTTTGACTTACTATAGCAATCGATGCCGAATTGGTGCACATTCCTCTTTCTCTCTACTCTCTAATCTCTTCCTCTGCGCCCTCTGTGCCTCTGCGGTTCATTAAAAACAAGCCAGTTCACCATTAAAATAGCATTGCTATATCTTTTGAAGTTGTTGATAAATTTCTGATGGTAAATCATTCTGACATCTACCTTAAGAAGTATCTTTTGGGAACTTGCAGAACACATCCAACGAGGCGCAGCACCTGCGGAGAAGACGCGCAGTACGCACCATAAAGTTATAAGTCCTATTTTCTATTGCCAAATTCCTTGAACCCTCGCAAATTGTCGCTTTTCTTCCCTCAATATTGAGTGATGTTTAGACAAAAATTAACCTTAATTTAAACTTTGATTTAGACAAAAACAAGCTACAATTAACTTGTATACTGGCCAAACATGGAGTCAAAATAAACAGTGTTACAAGTAACAAAATAATATCCCACGTCAGTGAAAATAACGATAAAACTTCAAAACAAAGTCGAACGATAAATAACCAAAACACAGGATTGAATCGCATATGATGCTAGGAACCACCGAAATCCCGCAATTAAAACCGCTTTCCGACTCAGAACTAGGCAAAATCAACGCTTACTGGCGGGCCGCCAACTACCTTTCCGTCGGACAAATCTATCTCCTCGACAATCCACTACTCAAAGAACCCCTCAAACTCGAACACGTCAAACCCAGACTCCTCGGACATTGGGGCACCACTCCAGGCCTCAACTTCATCTACGTGCACCTCAACCGCCTCATCAAAGCCCAAGACTTAAACGCTATCTACATCGCAGGCCCAGGACACGGCGGGCCAGGCTTGGTGGCCAACACTTACTTGGAAGGAACTTATACCGAGTATTATCCGAATATTTCCCAAGATGCTGAGGGGATGAAACGACTGTTCAAACAGTTTTCCTTCCCCGGCGGTATTCCCAGCCACGTCGCGCCGGAAACTCCGGGTTCGATTCACGAAGGCGGCGAACTAGGCTACGCCCTCGTCCACGCTTATGGGGCGGTATTGGATAATCCCGACTTGATCGTGGCGGCAGTTGTCGGCGACGGGGAAGCAGAAACCGGCCCGCTGGCTGCTAGCTGGCATTCTAACAAGTTCCTCAACCCGGTTCGGGATGGGGCCGTGTTGCCGATTTTGCACCTGAATGGCTACAAAATTGCCAATCCAACGCTGTTGGCCCGCATTCCCCGCGAGGAGTTGGAAAGTTTGATGGTCGGTTATGGGTACAAACCTTATTGGGTGGAAGGATCGGACCCGGAAACGATGCACCAGTTGATGGCTGCAACGATGGATACGGCGATCGACGAAATTAAGGCGATTCAGGAGAAAGCCCGGAATGAGGGCTATGCCGATCGCCCGCAGTGGCCGATGATTGTGATGAAAACTCCCAAAGGCTGGACAGGACCCAAGGAGGTTGACGGTAAGAAAACTGAGGGCTCGTGGCGATCGCACCAAGTTCCATTAGCTGAAATGGCTTCTAAGCCTGGCCACGTCCAACTCCTGGAAGATTGGATGAAAAGCTACAAGCCGGAAGAACTGTTTGATGACAAGGGTAAACTGATTGCAGAATTAGCAGAATTAGCGCCCAAGGGCGATCGACGCATGGGGGCAAATCCGCACGCTAACGGCGGTCTGCTGCTGCGAGACTTGAAAATGCCAAAATTTGCAGACTACGCCGTAGACGTGCAAAAACCAGGCACTGTAATGGCAGAAGCAACCCGCGTGACTGGTCGCTTTCTGCGTGATGTGATGAAACTCAATCAGGAGAACCAGAATTTCCGCATTGTCGGGCCCGACGAGACTGCGTCAAACCGCCTCGATCCAGTGTTTGAGGTGACTGGCCGGGAGTGGATGGGTAGTGTTTTACCGGAGGACGACGAGCACTTGTCTCCCGACGGGCGGGTGATGGAAGTCCTCAGCGAACATCTGTGTCAGGGTTGGCTGGAAGGCTATTTGCTAACAGGAAGGCACGGCTTTTTCTCCTGCTACGAAGCATTTATTCATATCATTGATTCGATGTTCAACCAACACGCTAAATGGTTGAAAACTACTCGCGATATTCCTTGGCGCAGACCGATCGCCTCTCTCAACTACCTGCTAACATCTCACGTTTGGCGGCAAGACCACAATGGTTTTTCGCACCAAGATCCGGGTTTTATCGACCACGTAATTAACAAGAAAGCGGAGGTTGTGCGGATTTATTTGCCACCGGATGCGAACACTTTGCTATCAGTAACTGACCACTGTCTCCGCAGCCGCCACTACGTGAACGTAATTATTGCTGGGAAGCAGCCGGCTTTGCAATATTTGGATATGGATGCTGCGATTAAACACTGCACGGCTGGTATCGGGATTTGGGAGTGGGCTAGCAATGATAAAGGCGGCGAACCGGATGTGGTAATGGCTTGTGCGGGTGATGTTCCGACGCTGGAAACTTTGGCGGCTGTTGACCTTTTGCGCCAATATTTCCCCGATTTGAAAGTGCGGGTGGTGAATGTGGTGGATTTGATGACGCTTCAGCCTTCGACAGAACATCCTCACGGTTTGTCTGACAAGGATTTTGATGCTTTGTTCACGACAGATAAGCCGGTGATTTTTGCTTTTCACGGCTATCCTTGGTTGATTCACCGATTGACTTATCGCCGCAAAAATCACCCGAATATTCACGTTCGGGGTTATAAGGAAGAGGGTACGACTACGACGCCCTTTGATATGGTGGTGATGAACGATCTCGATCGCTTCCATTTGGTTGGAGATGCGATCGATCGCGTGCCTAAACTGGGTTATGGTGCGGCTTATGTCAAACAGGCGCTGCGCGACAAGCTGATCGACCACAAGCAATACATTACCAAACACGGCGACGATATGCCGGAAATCCGCGATTGGAAGTGGCCGCACGGGGGTGCGGTTGAGTCGGAAACGCCCAAGGAAACGAAAGATCCGACGGCGACAGGAGATCAAACAGTGCGATCGGGTGCACCTGGGTAATTTTGATTAAGAAATCTCTCGTTAGTCCGCGAGTCCGCCAGGGGTTGAAAACCCCTGTCTCATAGCAAAAGTCGGTTGAAACCGACTATCGATTTTAGGAATTAAGTGGTTTATTTAATTGGCTTTTCAGTCCTCTTTCAGAGGACTTTCGCTATGAGACGGGGGTTTTTAACCCCCGACGGACTTGCGGGTTAATCAATATTCATGCCGCCATCTGCGTTATTGAGGCTAACGCGCGATCGAGTAATACCTCAACTTGGGCGCGAGTTACTCCCGGAAACCATTCGAGAAACTGGTCAATAGAGGCTCCATCTTTAAGATTCTCGAAAAAGGCGGCAACAGGTACGCGCGTTCCCCGAAATACCCATGCACCACTCACCTTGGTTGGATGACGTTCAATGACTTCAAATAGGTCTGTAGTCTGCATGACATTCCTCGCTTGTTGCGGATGAAGTAAAACAACTAAGATATAATTAATCTTAGCATAAATCAACGGTGATTTAGGATGAGTACATTCCAAAGAGGCGGTAATGCTTAAAGAAATAGAAATCCAAAATTTTAGGTGCTTTGAGCAAATTAAAATTTCTGGGTTTGAAAGAGTCAATTTAATCGGTGGTAAAAACAATGCTGGCAAAACAGCCTTGCTAGAAGCAATTTTTCTCTATGTTGCTCCAAAACCTAGCAGCATACTATTTCTAAGAGAGCTTAGAAAGGAATCATCATTAGTAATGAAAGCTATGCCTGACAAAGCCTGGGACAACTTATTTCATGTACGGGGAAAAGAAAAATCTATACTAATTATTGGAACAGATGACAACAATGATACCGATCAATTTACCATCCAACCATGTATAGATCCGACAACTATTTATCGGAAAGATATTGATCCGAAAACTATTGATCCGACAAGTATTCATTTAAGTAGATCGCGCACAAACAAATCAAATAAATTTTCACTCTCGGTAAGTAATACTGGTTCTAACGACTCTTTAATTGCTAGTTCCAAAGGTTTAATAAATGGTAGTAATACCATAATTACTGATGCCATTCCTACTCCTGGTGAACTACCGATTATTCCCTCTTTTACCAGAATTTCAGGAATAGAACTCACAGAAGCCTACGATCGCGCTCGTTTGAATGAAAAAGATAGCGAAGTTTTGAAAGCTTTTCAAGTTATCGATCCGGCGATCGAATCAGTAGAGAGTTTTTATATTGGCGAACCAACACTATACTTGAGAAGAAAAGGAGAAAAACGTTTACCTCTCTCATTGTTTGGAGATGCTATGAACCGAGTTGCAGAAATTATTCTTAAACTGATAAACAGCGAAGATAAAATACTGCTAATTGATGAAATAGAGAATGGCATACACTATAAAAGTCAGCCGGAGTTTTGGAGAGTGTTATTTCGGTTAGCGGTTGAACTGGATACGCAGATTTTTGCTACAACGCACAGTTTAGAGATGCTTCAAGCATTTGCTAAGGTGGGTTTAGAACAAAATCAGGAATGCAGCAGCGCATATTTTGAACTAGCAAGGAAACTCAAAACAAATCAAATAATCGGAAGTCGGCTCGATTTGGAAACTTTGAATTACGCACTAGAGCATCAAGAAGGAGTGAGAGGTGAGTAATATTGTCATAGTAGAAAGTAAAAATGATAGGATTTTCATGCAGGCAATGGTTGAGAAACTAAACTGCGATATCCAGGTAGCATCACCTATTTATATAGATGATTATCAAAGTTTGGAAGGCTTGAGCGAAACAGAGTTAACCAAAGCTTTAAAAAATTTAGAAAGAAAGATTGACCGAAAAGATATCGAAAAGATTGGAATTATTATCGACATTGATAATTGTTCAGAGCAAGAACGGCTGCAATTCGTAGATAAATGTATAAAACAAGTGTTTGAAGCTGAAAGCTTGTCAAGCACTAAACAATTTATCGATATTTGTACAAAACTTGGCACAAAGGCAAAATTGGCTTGTTACTTTACAAATGTTGGAGGTAGAGGGGAACTGGAAACGCTTTTAAAGGCAATAAAAGCTAAAGATTCGACCTATGCTGATTGTTTGGATAGCTGGAAAACTTGCCTAGAAAACCAGGGAAAGAAAATCAACCAGAAAGAGTTTGATAAATTCTGGATTAGCAACTATATTAGATTTGATACTTGCTTAAAGAAGGAACAGAAACGAGCAGGAGAGAAATGCAGTATGTCTAAGTTTGATTATGTTATGGAACACAAAAAAGATATTTGGGATTGGGATAATCCTGCTCTTGATGATTTGAAGGAGTTTTTTAAACTCTTTTGTTAATATGATAAAATTCACATAAGTAGGCATCGGAATTACTCATCTCTCTCTTCTCTAACTCTGCGCCCTCTGCGCCCTCTGTGGTTAAAAAAAAATTCTATTCACCAAATAAGACATCTATATGAGCTTAAAAATCTACTTTCTGCGCCACGGTGAAACAGTTTACAGCAAAACAGGCGGTTTCTGTGGCGACCTCGACCCAGAATTAACGCCCGAAGGTTCTCAAATGGCAGAACAGTTTGGCGCCGCTTACGCAAAATTGCCTTGGGATGCTGTTTATGTCAGTCCCATGAAACGCACGATCGCAACTGCAAAACCTTTGTGTGATACTCTGGGAATTGAAATGCAGCTTCGCGACGGCTTGAGGGAAATTAAGTACGGCAAGTGGGAGGGTCAAACAGTTGAATTTGTCCGGGAAAAATATGCCCAAGAGTACATTAATTGGTTGACGGAACCGGCTTGGAATCCACCGACTGATGGCGAAACTTCTGTGCAAATTGCTAGCCGATCGTCCTTAATTATCGCAGAAATTCAGGAAAAATACAAAGATGGTAATGTTTTGGTAGTTTCCCACAAGGCGACTATTCGGATTATTCTGTGCAGTTTGTTGGGAATCGATCTGGGAAGTTACCGCAATCGCATTGCTGCTCTAGCAGCTTCTGTTAGTATTGTCAAGTTTGATGTGCGCGGGCCGATGCTGGAGGTTTTGGGCGATCGATCGCACATGGATGAAACTCTGCGCAACTTACCCGGTACTTGAAATTGCCGGTAAGCTGCGCCACAATCATCCTAGATTCTAAATTGCGCCTATGTAAGACAATCCTAAAATAGTACCTGCTCCCAAAATATGACCAAATGCAGTAGTTCCCAAAACAGCACCCAAACTCAAACCACCAAACATACTCGATGAGGGCATGGCTGGGCCTGTGCTCGGATTTTGGATGGTTGATTTGCCGATCGCGATCGCTAGAATATTACAAGCAATCATGATCAAAGCAATAGTAGGACTCCATTCTACGGTTCTGGGGGCAACAGCAAGTAAAATTGGTGTAAACATCGATTTGACTCCTTAAATTTTAGTAAATGAAAATCTAATCAGAAGATATATCAAACTACCGCAACTGTTAGCTACTAATTGCATTAAGAGTTAACATTTCGACATTTTTCTTCATAAATTTTGTATGGTTATCTACTCGTTATACTTGTTCCCAGGCTCTGCCTGGTAACACATATCTGGAGGCTCTGCCTCCCATTTCCTCCACCAGCGAGGCTACTGAGCATTGATGAAGCGAGGCAGAGCCTCTAGGCATAGGTTCCCAGGCTCTTCCTAGGAACCAGTTAAACCGGACAAAATAAACCATGAAAATATTAGTCTTAAACGCAGGTTCTAGCAGTCAAAAAAGCTGTCTTTATGAGTTAAAAGATGTGCAATCCGATCGCCCTTTGCAACCTCTGTGGGAAGCAAAAATTGATTGGACTCACCAGCAGAATGTATCTGAATTGAAAGTCGAAACAGCAGCAGGTAGTCAGCTAGAGGAGGAGTTAGCCTCAGAATCTCGCCAAGCTGCTATTTATCGAATGCTGGAGACTCTGTGGAAGGGGAAAACTCAAACCATTAACAATCTAAACGAGATTGATATTGTCGGGCACCGCGTCGTACACGGCGGGCAAGAGTATCAGCAAAGTACGTTAATTTCACCCGATGTTAAAGAGGCGATCGCCAGTTTAGCAGTTTTCGCCCCCGTACACAATCCCGTCAACCTAGAAGGCATTGAGGCGATGGAAAAAATCCTCCCAAATGTGCGGCAAATAGCAGTATTTGATACAGCTTTTCACGCAGGATTAGCACCCGCCACCTTTGTGTATCCAGGCCCCTACGAATGGCTGGAAAAAGACATTCGCCGCTACGGTTTTCACGGGATTAGCCATCAATATTGCGCGCGTCGGGCTGCCGAAATTCTGGGGCGTGATTTGGCAGATTTGCGGCTGATTAGCTGTCATTTGGGCAACGGGTGTTCTCTGGCTGCTATTCGCGGTGGCGTCAGTGTGGATACGACGATGGGATTTACGCCCTTGGAAGGTTTGATGATGGGAAGTCGATCGGGTTCCATCGATCCTGGTATTATAATTCATCTGTTAAGGCGATCGGATTTAACTGCGGAAAAACTTGACAATATGCTCAATCGCAATTCTGGCTTGAAAGGGATTTCTGGGGTGTCTGCTGATATGCGACAGATTGTGGAAGCGATTTCCCAAGGTAATGAGAGAGCTCAACTAGCATTGGATATTTACATCCACCGTTTGCGTGCCGGTATCGGGGCGATGTTGGCGAGTTTGGGAGGATTGGATGGTTTGATTTTTACGGCGGGTGTTGGGGAAAATTCTCCTATTGTGCGGGCTGCTGCTTGCGAAACTTTTGGATTTATGGGTTTAAAATTGGATGAAGAGCACAATCTACAGTCGCCCATTGATGCAGATATTGCGACGGCGGATTCTGCGGTGAAAGTTTTAGTAATTCACACCCAGGAAGATTGGGAAATTGCGCGGGAGTGCTCGAAATTTTGATGATTTCAGGTTGGCCCAGATGATAGTGCAAAGGTGCGATAGGCGGCTAATGCTGCTTGTTTCACGGTTTCGGGGACGATGGGAAAAGTAGTCAAAATGTAGGCGAATTCTGCTTCCGTTAAGCCGTAAAGGTGGGCGATGATGCCATCTAATTCGGCTCGCAATTGAGCCCGTTCTGTTTCATCGGTAACGCCTTCTTTGTGGGAGTTCAAGCCGACTTCTTGGGCTAATTCGTCAAATTCTGGGGCGGTGCAGATTAGTTTGGCGGCGCGTTGTACGATATCGGTGAAGTATTTGTCACCAGTTGTTAATCTTGGGACAGGCATTTGATAAATGAAGAAAAAGGTAAGATTTGTCGTTACTCGCTGTCTAAAAGCACAATCAATTACATAGCTATTCATCACTGACATAAAAAATAGTTCAGCTTGACAATCTGGTTTTAGCTGTTCGCTATATCTGATGACCGCCGTTGGCAACTTATGATTGCAAAAAACTTCTCTCGACAACATAGTCATAATCATTGTTCGAGAATCGGTATTTCTAGCAATATCTCTAAATGCCAGACGATAAGTTTGATAATCTAGCTTTTGTCCTATATCCGTTTCATTGCGTTTCAATAATGCTTTGCGTCCTTCATCCTCATTTATCCAGTATTTTGGTTGTCCCCATAGATGAGTAAACTGATGAATCATCTTACCTTCATAAAGTGGCAGTCTCCCTTTCCCTGGTTCTTGCTTGAATAAATGACTATCATTCGTCATGTGAAATTCCGCCGTTAACCGCAGATTCCATTTCTCCTCAATCTGTTCGCCCAGTAACGGGAATTGCAGCATTTTCTCAGCAATCCGAATATCTCCCTCATTTTTAAACTCCATCACCGACAGAGAGTCAGGAGATAACTTTCGCACTAATTCAACGTTAATTTGCAAGCTATCAGCACTAGGAAATCTTTGCAGTTCATCCACATCAAGACGCATAAAAGCTGAGGGAAATTCAGTGGTTATCCCATCCTTCTCAAAAGTAAGGACAACTATTTTAAAACTCTTATGAACTCCTTCAAAAATATTTTTTCGATTTTCTAAACAAAATAACCCCGTGACTTTGGTTTGACTAAATAACATCTCCCGCAGTTGCTTCGTACCCAAGTCAGTGTAAATTCCACTAGGGATCACAATCCCACACTCGCCACCTCTGCGTAAGAGATTAAAACATTGTTCTACAAATAGTTTATAGAGATTAATATCCGTACCTGTGACTTTTGAATAGATGTAAATCAGCGTTTTCATCGCTGCGACTAAAAACGCGCCGGAACCGCAGGATGGGTCTAATAATGTGAGGTTTGGGAGGATTTCTGTTAGTAGGTGGCGGCAGAGATTGGCGTCGAGATTGGTGAGGAGTTCGGTGATTGTTTCAAAGTGATGGGGAGAAGAACCCCCCCGGCCCCCCTTGCTAAGGGGGGAGAAAGAGGGAGATTCCCCCTTGCTAAGGGGGGAGAAAGAGGGAGATTCCCCCTTGCTAAGGGGGGAGAAAGAGGGAGATTCCCCCTTGCTAAGGGGGGAGGAAGAGGGAGAGGGGGAGGAAGAGTTGGAAGAGTTAAGGGATTGGTTGACTCTATCGAGGATTAGTTTGTTGATTGTGCGATCGCACAAATATTCAGTAATCTCTGGTCTGGTATAATAAGCACCAAAGGCTTTTTGGTTAATGTATTTCTCAAAGATGTATCCCAAAACCGCTGGATTAATTTCGTTTTCCTTCCCACCCACTGTATCGTCGAGATTCCAAGAATAGCGCGCAAATAAATCTAAGATTTTCTCAAACGCAGCATCGGGTATGGCAATATTTGGATAATTCTGTTCGATGGGATGTTCCAGAAACAGTCCCCCATTCAAGTATTTAATATCGCCGATAAATTCTTTAACGTCATCCGCCCGCAAATCGAGAGGTTTAGCAAATCCCTCAAAAAACAGTGTTTTCAAGAATTCTGAGTAAAATAAATCGGTTCCTCGCTGTTTGCTTGCTGCTAATTTTTCCTGCAAGTACAGCATTTTACCGCTGTCGATAAATCCTTTGCGCTGCAAAAAATAAACAAACATCAAGCGGTTGAGTAAAACCGAAGTATACCAGCGCCTATCTGTTTCTTTTTCTATCCCGGAAATCACACTTAAAAATTCTACGTGTTGCTGTTTAAATTCTTCAAAAAACTTCTTAGTAACTGGTTCGACATTCAATCCAGCCTGCAATCTTTGGGCGACATCAATCACTGACAGGGTTTCTAATTCTGCTAATTCAACTTTTAAAGCTGTGACTTTACTCAACAGTAAATCGCAGGGTTCCCGTTTCACGTATACATGATCGCGAGGATAAAGTTTTGTACCTTCTTGCTTCACCCAATACCAGAGAGATTTGGTGCGATTTTTGTCAATAAAAATCAATAGGTTTTCGGCAGAAATGTGGACGATTTCGCGATAAATTGTCAGTCTTTGGGCGCTGTTGGGGATATTTCCGCTAGCGCTGATAATTTCATATACAACTACTTTGTTAAGTTGGGAAATGGCCTTTCGGGAATAAGTCTCGCCTTCTATTTCTAGAGGTACGGTTTTGTGGGATGATGGATTGTCCCAACCGAGTTTTTGGACGAATAGTTTGTTGAATTCAAAGTCTTGGAGAAGTTGGCGGGATTCTGTAAGTGTTTGTGACATAGTTATATATGAAGGAAGAAGGGATAGGAGAGTCCGACAGTCCGGCAGGGGTTGAAACCCCTGCCTCAAAGCTAAAGTCCTCTGAAGAGGACTGAGAAGAAGAATTTTCAACTCATGAGTCCTCTTTCAGAGGACTTTCGCTATTAGACAGGGAATTCATTCCCTGGCGGACTGGCTGGATAACGAGAGGAGTGGCGGACTGACAGCTAATGCCATGTCGCTACTGGATTAATTAACTTGTAAAAAACTAAAGATATCTGCAACTCGCAATTGCCAATCGCTTAACACATTCAAAACTGGTATAATATCACTATCATATTTCACTTCTGGCAACTGATTTGGTTGAAATACCATCACAGAACGATCGTTTGTATCGATAAATAAACCTAATTTGGTTTGGTGCTGAATCGAAAAAATAATTTTGTTAATTACACGATTGGGAGACTGTTCTGGTGACAGAATTTCAATTACCCAATCGGGATGACTTTCAAATCGATTAGCAATTTCTCCATTTTCATCAACGGGGATGCGAGACCATTCAAAAACGGCAATATCTGGTACTAAGGAACGTCCCCCAAATGTGCAGCGTAACTCAGTCAAAGCTAAAGCTAGTTTTTTGGGTTTACCCTGTTGATTAATCGTTGAGGCAAATTCAGTTTGAATCAGACTATGTTTTCCTTGGGGCATCGTTTTCTGATAAATTTTACCGTCGATGTATTCACTCGCCGGTTCCGTTTCTGATAAATTCAAGAATGCTGCCAGAGAAAGCTTGGATTGAGGCTCAATTGATAGCGTCATAATCTTAAAATAAAGCTATTATGCCAATTTTTCATGAGGCTGCATAGAATTTGATCCCCCCTAACCCCCCTTAATAAGGGGGGGACAAGAAATATTCTCAAAGTCCCCCTTGTTAAGGGGGATTTAGGGGGATCGGGATATGTGCAACGACCAATTAAATTGATATTACTGATTGTACATCTTATTAGTTCTGAAACAAGCCTAAAGAACAAATAATCATCGGTTCCCGTTTGTCTCCATCTTCACTAACTATACAAAAACGGTCGTCCATTCTTAATGCTACGACTAATTCTGCTAAAGCGCGATCGCCAATACCGCTTTTTAATTGCCGATTTAACGTGTCAATTGCCGACTGGCGCAGGGGATAGCGGTAAATTTCATCAATGGCTTTTGCCAATTCCTCGGATGCAAATATTGTACCACGCATGGACTGCGCGTAACTCTTCAAACGTTCGTAAGTTCGGAACCTGGCCCCGGAAGACCGGCCCAATTGTCCGCCCGCTGTTGACTCTTCTTCTGCTATCAATTCTGCACCTTTTGTGACTAATTCGTGATGTTGTTTGTCTCTGGGAATTGCTGGTGTCGATTCGTCGCAGGCGGCAATTTTTAATATGGCTAATTGCGATTGAGTGACGCTGTTTCCATCGCGATCGACCCAAATTAACGAATCATTACCCTCCGTAGTTTTCATGTACAATAAAACCCCTTCTGGCTGCAAGGGTTCGGGTGTATGAGCGCGAGTTGAGTAAACTACATTTGGCATTGATTCAATGGTTTTCTTCAAAGTTGGATTGTTGTCTGTCGCATTTTTCCAAATTTGAAATGCTTCCGATGTTAAGTCAACTTCGGCATCTTCTTCGCCATCTAAAATCCCGGATTTTTCATTGTAAATATCCAGAATGACTTGTGGTGAATCGTCCTCAAAAAATGTCTCGTCAGTCCCGACAACTTCGGCATTTTCCTGCAATCGCCGCCGCAGTCTTTCCCGCAGGTTGATAATCCGTTCTACTCCTTCGTCTGGCAAAAATGAATAGCACAAAATGCGATCGGCTGTTTGTCCGATTCTGTCTACTCTTCCCGCCCGCTGAATCAACCGAATGATTGCCCAAGGTAAGTCATAATTAACGATAATCGCACTGTCTTGTAAGTTGTGACCTTCACTCAGAATATCGGTGGTAATTAAGACGCGCAATTCTTGTTCGGGTGAGATTTTTTCACGCTTACCGTTGCTAGTTGGACTAAACCGGAATGTGAGTTCGGTGGGGTCTTTTGATTTGCCTGTCACTGATGCAACGCCCGCAATATTTAACTTGGTTAAGTTGTCGGTTAGATAACGGACTGTATCGGCAAATTGAGTAAAAATTAATACTTTCTCGTGGGGGTGAGTTTCTGTCAGCAATGTCACCAAAGCTGCTAACTTTTGATCTGGTTGAGAATGCCATACACTGCAAGTTTGCAATACTTCAATTAAACAGCGGGCATCTGCTAGCAAATCCTGTTTTAACTTCTTGCTATCAAAAAAGTCTGATTTTAACCATTTAAACCTGCGCTGGTAGCGGGTTTTATATTCTTGATAAACTAATTCTGCCCGCTGTTTAAAGGTTTTTTCGTTGAGTAGCAATTCGGCTGCAACATCTAAAAGTTCCCCCGAATTATCTTCTGTTTCTTCGCTATCAAAATTGCTCATCACAACTGAATCTGCATCTTCGTCGCTGTTGCGGGTATCCAATAATTCTGCATCCTGAGTGCCGATCGGGATATCGGAGTTTTGGTCGATCGCATATAAGTAGATAAAATTCCGCAGGATGTGCCGCTCGATCGACTGAATAAAGGCACTGCCACTGCTTTCTAGGCGCTTAAACAGGTTTGTCCGCGAAAATCCCATCAACCGCCGACCGCCACGGAATAGGGCATCTAGCTGTCGCTGTTCTGCTTCAGTCGGCTGTTGTTTGGTTTTTTTGGCGATGTAATTTCCCAGTCCGTAACGGGGCAGATTTAGGGCGTTGATGACTTCGACAATTTCTGGGAAGTCAAGCTGGGCTTTGGTTGCAGGATTTTCGGAGGAAAACTTAATGGTTCTTGGAAGGCGATCGGGAAAATAGGAGCGCGTGCGATTGGCAAATTCTAGATATTTGCGCGGGTTTTCTGCATCAGTTGCCGCATAATTTTCTTTGATAAACGAGCGAGTTCGCCTCACCATGTAGCGCTTCATCAACTCTCGCCAATCATCAGGATGTTCGCTTTTTTCAAAAGCAGCTAAAGAGCGCACGGAACATTGATGCCGCTTCATAAATTCTAACTCTCCTTTGCTACCACCGCCTAATTTATTTAGCAAAGCTTCCGGGCGCAATCCTAAATTTTGGTCTTCAGGAATAAACAGCCGCAATTGAGCAGATAAATCTAAATAGGTTTTGTTATAGGGAGTTGCTGAAAGTAGAATACATTTACTTTCATTGATGGCAATATATTCTTGAATGGCTCGATATCGCTTGCCTTCGCGGTTTCTGAGGTTGTGACTTTCATCGATTAAGACAACTCGGTAGCGGCGCAATTCCGGCAATTCTTGCTGTACCCGACTGATGGATAAGACTTTCGCCAGCAGACGATATTTATCTGCATACTCTTGCCACATTTTGACCAAGTTTTTCGGACAAATAATCAGAGTTTCCAAGAGACAATCTTCTTGGAGAATTTTGGCAATAGCCGTACCGACTAAAGTTTTGCCCAAACCTACCACATCGCCAATAATCACGCCTCCCCGTTTGGTAATGTGACGGGCTGCTAGCTTAACGGCTTCTTCTTGAAACTGAAATAAACCCTTAAAATCGCGGGGAATCTGAAATTCGGAAATACCTGCGATCGCCTCGCGGGACAAATGATAGACAATGTTGAGATAGATGTGATAGGGTGGAATTGGTTCGGATCGCGCCCAACTGCGATCGAGAATTTCTGCAAGTTCTTTAGAAATATCAACACAGCCGTATTCTTCCCAGCGATCGTCAAACCATTTTTGCAACTTATTACAAGCATCAAAATCTAAAATATCAATGTTCAATTCTCCTTGTTTCGATAGTCCCGATAAAGTCAGATTGCTGCTACCCAAAAAACCGACAATCGGACTGTTTGGATCGTGACGATGAACGAGATATAGTTTAGCGTGTAGGGGATAAGCTAAAAATAATTTAACAATGACTTTTCCAGTTTTAATCTGATAACTTAACCTGCGTAATCCTGCTTCATCGATATCACTAGGAGCCCCTATTGTCAACTGTTGGCGAAATTCCTCAGCCATCCGTTTTTTGAGGCGAATAATTGCACTATTGTCAATCCCCCGGTGATGGGAAATCAGGCTAAAACTAGCATTCAATTCATCGGATGGCAAACTTTGCATTCCCACCAAAAGACGACAGCAAGCTCCTTGATTTCCCACATATGCTTCGATTAAATCGCCAATGCTCCGCCATCCCCGGAGGTTGAAATAGCCCACGCAAAAATCGGCACGGTAGGAGAGTTTAATGGTTTCTCGTAATGCTGGTAGCAGCCACTGTTCGATGTTGTCAAAAATGCGAGGCACTTGGTTTCCTCTGTGATGATTAATGTTGGTGAAAAATGTGAGATTCCCGACTTCTTCAATAAGTCGGGAATCTGGGTATTTTGTTGTTTAGGCTGGGTTAAAATTGCGGTTCAATACCTGCCGATCGCAACTGAGCGCGTAATTGCTCTAATTCGTCTTCGGCGCGATCGGCTCTTTGTCGTTGTTGTTCTGCTCTTTGTCGCTCTTGTTGGGCGATTTCCTGTTCGCGATCGGCTCTTTGTCGCTCTTCTTCGGCTCTTTCAGCTCCAGATAACAACAGATTCCCTTCACTATCCCACCAGCGCAACCAAGGTAACTCAACATTTTGATACATTCCTTGCCAAATTCCCAATTCCACTCCTAACGGTGCAATGGGATAATGACCGCGCTCATTTGCAGCAACTAATTGATACCTATCTTGGATCAGATTATAGACTTCAACGCTAGCCTTTGTGACTTCATAAATTCCATAAAATGCCGGATGGATGACATTTTCATAAATCCAGAATTTGCCAGCCTTAGTTTCCTGTTTTCCCGATCGCAATAAAGGAGTTCTGTCCCGTTCTTCCGTCCCATTCCCGGATACAAACTCTAACACAATCAACGGCGATACAAACTCTTGCCACATCACATAAGAACGGCGCGATTGACCGTCTAGTGTTGGCGGGACATTGGGGACATAGAACCAATCAGGCGCTTCTGCACCCCGTTCTAGCGGGTCAGTTAATCGCCAATAAATACCGCTATCTTGACCGATACAATAATTACCGTCAGCGTGAATTCTTTCTAAAATGGGAGTAATTGAATCAGTTAGTAAGATGCTTTGGGGATGTTCTTGAAAGTTCTTCACAAAAGTACCATCAGATTCGGGTAGTTGAGTGTGGTCTGGCCAGCCTGTGGGATTGTTTTCTACATCGAGGGTGAATTTCATAGTTTTATTTTGATTGGAGGTGTTTTTGAGACAATAACAGCAATGAGTTCGATCGCACTTTCAGACAATTTACAATTCCGGTTCAAGGCCGGCCGATCGCAACTGAGCGCGTAATTGCTCTAATTGGTCTTCGGCGCGATCGGCTCTTTGTCGCTCTTTTTCAGCTCTTTCAGCTCCAGATAACAACAGATTCCCTTCACTATCCCACCAGCGCAACCAAGGTAACTCAACATTTTGATAAGTACCTTGCCAAATTCCTAATTCCACTCCCAACTGCGGAATCGGATAATGAGCGCGATCGTTTGCGGCAACTAATTGATACCTATCTTCTATAAAGTGATAAACTTCAACACTAGCCTTACTGACTTCATAAATACCATAAAAAGCCGGACGGATGACATTTTCATAAATCCAGAATTTCCCCGGCTTAGTTTCCTGCTGACCCGATCGCAATAAAGGCGTTCTGTCCCGTTCTTCCGTCCCATTCCCGGATACAAACTCTAACACAATCAACGGCGATACAAACTCTTGCCACATCACATAAGAACGGCGCGATTGACCATCCAGTGTTGGCGGGACATTGGGGACATAAAACCAGTCTGGCGCTTCTGCACCCCGTTCTAGCGGGTCAGTTAATCGCCAATAAATACCGCTATCTTGACCGATGCAATAGTTACCGTCAGCGTGAATACTCTGCAAAATGGGAGTAATTGAATCAGTTAGTAAGATGCTTTGGGGATGTTCTTGAAAGTTCTTCACAAAAGTACCGTCTGATTCTGGTAGTTGAGTATGATCTGGCCAACCTGTAGGATTGTTTTCTACATCGAGGGAGAATTTCATAGTTTTATTAGGTATAACTTTTGCTCTCCATTCTAATCAATTTGCTTCTCGGTTGCTGCGCCAAAGCCCATCGAACCAAGGGCGATCGCACCCAACCAACCCCAGCCGCTAGCCCCAAGTGAGGCAATCCCCCCGCAGCCCCCGCTTCTCGACGCGGTACAATAAATGCAATCATATCTACGCTTATATTGAAAAAGCTAAACACAACGCCACAGGAGATAACAGACGCATGGGTAAAGTAGTTGGCATTGACCTCGGAACAACAAACTCAGTAGTAGCCGTCATGGAAGGCGGCAAACCGGTTGTGATTGCCAATGCAGAAGGGATGCGGACAACTCCCTCGGTAGTTGCTTTCACAAAGGAAGGAGAACGGCTTGTCGGACAGATGGCCAGACGCCAAACAGTTTTGAATCCCCAAAACACCTTTTACGCAGTCAAACGGTACATCGGACGCAAATACACCGAACTGACTCCAGAAGCAAAGCGCGTCCCTTACACAACTCGCCGCGACGACAACGGGAACATCAAAGTCAAGTGTCCCCGGATGAAAAAAGATTTCGCCCCAGAGGAAATTTCGGCGATGGTATTGCGGAAGTTGGCCGATGAAGCCAGCCGCTATCTCGGACAAGAGGTGACGGGGGCTGTAATTACTGTTCCTGCTTATTTCAACGACTCCCAGCGACAGGCGACACGAGATGCGGGACGAATTGCCGGACTTGATGTCAAACGGATTTTAAATGAACCCACAGCAGCTTCTTTGGCTTACGGTTTGGAAAGGCGAGAAAGTCAAACTATTTTAGTGTTTGATTTGGGAGGTGGCACTTTTGATGTGTCGATTTTAGATGTCGGAGATGGAGTATTTGAAGTTAAAGCAACTAGCGGCGATACTCAATTGGGAGGCAATGATTTTGACTCCAAAATTGTCGATTGGTTGGCAGAACAATTCTTAGAAAAAGAAGGCATCGATCTGCGGAAAAATCGCCAAGCTTTGCAGCGCCTCATCGAAGCAGCAGAAAAAGCGAAAATAGAGCTGTCTGGAGTTGGAGTCACGGAGATTAATTTGCCTTTTATTGATGCCAATGAAGATGGTCCTTTGCATCTGGAAACGAGGCTGACTCGCGGTCAATTTGAGGGGCTGTGTAGCGATTTGGTGCAGCGGCTGCGCCGTCCGGTAAAACAAGCTTTGGCTGATGCCAATTTGAGTCCTTCTCGCATTGATGAAGTTGTGTTAGTTGGTGGTTCGACTCGCATTCCTTTGGTTCAGCAAGTTGTTCGCAGTTTGATTGATAAAGAACCAAATCAAAATGTCAATCCCGATGAAGTTGTGGCCGTGGGTGCGGCAATTCAGGCAGGAATTTTGGGCGGCGATGTCCGGGATGTGCTGCTGTTGGATGTCACTCCCCTGTCCCTGGGTTTGGAAACCATCGGCGGTGTGATGAAAAAATTGATTCCTCGCAATACTACTATTCCAGTCAGGCGATCGGATATTTTTTCCACTGCGGAAAACAACCAAACTGTCGTGGAAATTCACATCATCCAAGGCGAACGGGAATTAGGCCAGGATAATAAGTCTTTGGGACGGTTTAAACTAACGGGAGTTCCACCGGCACCGCGAGGGATTCCGCAGATACAAGTAGCTTTTGATATTGATGCTAACGGGATGCTGTTGGTGACAGCTTTGGACAAAACTACTGGCCGGGAACAAAGTATTACTGTGCAAGGTGCTTCGACGCTTTCTCAGCAGGAAGTGAATCAAATGATTCGCGATGCTGAACAGTTTGCTCAAGCTGATAAGTTGCAGCGGGAAAGGGTGGAAAAACGCAATCGCGCTGAGGCTTTAGCTTATCAGGCCGAGCGGCAGTTGCGGGAAGTTGCGCTCGATCGCGGAATGCAGTTTGCTCAAAGAAGCCGCCAACGCATAGAAACTTTAATTCGAGAATTGCGAGACAGTTTGGAACGCAATGATGAGCGCGGAGTTGACCAAGTTGGTTCTGATTTGCAGGATGCTCTTTATGATTTGAGCCGGGAAGTTTCAGCTTTTGCTGACGATGATGACGATGATGATTTCTTTGAGTCGGTGAAGCGTACTTTTTCCGGCGATGGTAGCAAGCGACGCAGCGATGACAACAGCTATTATCAGAATGCTAAGCCCTATCGGCGATCGACTGTCGATCCAATTCCCGACCGACCCTACGACCGACCCTACGACCGACCCTACGACCGACCCTACGACCAACCCTACGACCGCGATCGAATGGGCGATCGTAGAAGTAATGCTAATCGCCCAACTCGCCCTTATCAAAATCAAAGTGACGATTGGGATGATGACGACGATTGGCTGTAATTGAAGGAAGAAGGAAGAAGTCACCCCCCCCTGCCCCCCCCCAAGGGGGGAAGGAAGAAGGAAGAAGGAAGAAGGAAGAAGCAGATTTTCCGCAAACAATATCTGATGGCTTTTTTCTAACTTCTTCTAGATTTCTTTTTTCTCTCCTCTCTCCTCCCTCCTCCACTACACTAGACTTCTTTGAAATAGATAGAGATTACTATAGTAAGCAAGGAGAAAATCATGTTGTATGACCCATAGAGAACAATACATCTGGCAGCGGGTATTTATCTTTGTCAACTTTGCTACGAATTAACGAAATCATTTCATTCATCTGAACTTTATGGTATTACCAGTCAAATCCGTCGTGCATCTGTATCAGTACCAGCTACCATTGCTGAGGGATATGGACGTGTTACCAGACAAGAGTATATTCGATATTTGCGAATAGCTCTCGGTTCGCTCAGAGAACTGGATACTCATCTAGTCATTTCTGAAAGAGTCGGGTTAGCAGCACCAGATAAAATTTCACCCGTTATTAAAGAAGTAGATGAGCTAACACGATTAATTGTCAGTACAATCAACAAACTACAATAATAAAACTCCTTCTTCCTTCTTCTTCCTTCTTCCTTCTTCCTTCTTCCTTCTTCCTTCTCTAACTATGCAGAACTTTCGCAATTACTATCAAATTCTGGGAGTACCCAGAGATGCTTCCGCCGATGAAATCAAAAAAGCCTATCGACGGCTGGCGAGACAGTTGCACCCTGACGTCAATCCAGGGGACAAATCTGCTGAAGATAGGTTTAAGGATATTAATGAAGCCTATGATATTCTTTCAGATATCGATAAGCGCGCTCAATACGACCAGTTTAGTAAATTTTGGAAGCAAAAAGGCTTTCAAAGCAAACAAGGCGTGCGAATCCCCAATTTTTCAACTTGGGGAAACAGTAAAGCTAGCAGCAGAAAAACTGCCGATAATGTCGATTTTAGCGACTACTCAGATTTTAATAAATTTTTCGACCAAGTGCTCGGAAGACGCCGGGAAGTGAGGATGGGCACAGCCAATGATGCACAGCGAGTTAGTTCCCCGGAACCGTGGAGTACGGCTTCTAAGAAAACGAGTTATGTGGCTAATTCTAGGGAACCTAGAAGAGATATGGAGGAGCGGGAAATTAGAAGGGAAGTTAGAGAAACAGTAGAGCGAGAAATTAGAAGAGATATTGAGGCAACGCTGACTTTGAGTTTGGAAAAAGCCTATGCTGGAGGCCTAGAGCGAATTCCTTTAGAAGACGGGCGGACAATCGAAGTAAATCTGCCTGCTGCTATGGTATCTGGCCAGCGAATTAGATTGCGAAATCAAGGCATTGGCGGCGGCGATTTGTATTTGAAAATTACGATTTCTCCCCATCCATTCTTTCGCTTAGAAATGTCGGATATTTGCTGCGAATTGCCACTGACTCCTAGTGAAGCCGTGCTGGGTGGAGAGGTGGAAGTACCCACGCTAGATGGTAGGGTGAAAATGAAATTACCCCCTGGAGTTCCTTCGTCCAAGCGCTTGCGGCTGGCGGGAAAGGGCTATCCGACGGGAAATGGCGATCGGGGCGATCAATTGGTAGAAATCTTGGTATTAATTCCCAAGGAAATTAGCGAGGAAGAACGAGAATTATACCAGAAATTGCGAGAGGTTGAGTCTTTTAAACCACGTCAAGATTTATCTGTATAATAGAGTTAAATGGTACTCCTTACTAGGCTCTACCTAGTAAGGAAAATTAGGAGGATAAGCCTCCTGTTTTTCTGATAGCTTGCGATGGCGAGCAAGAGTGACATTATTTCCCAGGAAGAGCATCGAAGTTAAACCAGTTAATAGGCGATACTTTCAGCAACCCTGGATAATATAAGTGAAATTACTGTTGTGATGAACTCTGAACTAGCTGATAATTAACACTAAGATAATTATGAGATAATCAGGATCGTTCTACCACAATGACTCAAAATTCGCCTCAATGCCAAAATCTACAAGAACACGTAGAGTCTTTATTGCAACTGCTGCGTCAAGAATCCTCTTTGCGACAACAAGATATTACAGCAGTGCAAGCTTCTTTGAAAAAAGCAATTGCTCCCGAATTTGAAATTGTGTTTGCGGGTGCTTTCAGTGCTGGAAAATCCATGTTGATTAATGCTTTATTAGAGCGAGAATTGCTCTACAGTGCAGAAGGACACGCCACAGGTACTGAATGTTATATCGCCTTTGCTGAGCCAGACAAAGAGCGAGTAGTTCTCACATTTTTGAGCGAAGTGGAAATTCGAGAGCAAGCCTATGCTCTTTGTGAAAAATTAGGGTTAACTACTGAACTTAATATTAATCAAACAGATGTAGTGCCACTTTTGTCTCAAGGTTGTAAAATAATTATTGAAAAAGAAGGCGGCGAAAACAAATCGGAATTAGCCAAACAAGCCAAGGCTTTGATGCTGCTGTTAGAAGGTTTTGAAGCCAATCGCGATCGCATTCACACCCTCGAAAACGCCACCTACTCGATGGAACAGTTTAACTTTTCCAATCTCAAGGAAGCTGCTAGCTATGCTCGCCGCGGTAGCAACAGTGCGGTGCTCAAGCGCGTCGAATATTATTGTTATCATCCCCTGCTACAAGATGGCAATATAATTATCGATACGCCGGGAATTGATGCGCCTGTACAACGAGATGCAGAATTAACTTATAATAAAATTGAAAGCCCGGATACTTCGGCAGTTGTTTGCGTTTTAAAAGCAGCTTCGTCAGGGGAAATGACGACGGAAGAAACCGAATTGATGGAAAAAACCAAGGGAAATCCGGGAATTCGCGATCGCCTTTTTTACATTTTCAACCGCATCGACGAAACTTGGTACAACACCCAACTGCGACAGCGCTTAGAAAATCTGATTAATTCCGACTTTCGCGATACTACCAGAGTTTACAAAACTAGCGGATTGTTGGGATTTTACGGGAGTTTGATTAAAAATACCACAACGCGCGATCGCTTTGGCTTAAATACAATATTTGCCGAAAGAGGGCGGGTTGATGTAGATAGTAACTTAGATTCAGAGTCGATCGGTAAAACCCGCCCCTACAATACGGGTAATGGTAGCGAGAATAGCGAAGAAACTCCACAATTTATCAGCGAATTTAACCGCTACTGTGCCAATTCTGGCAAGTTATCTCCCAGCCAATTTCGGATTTCAGTTAACAGCTACGAAACACCGAACGAAAACTACGTGCGGATTCTTGCAGAACAAGGAAGACCATTAATCGAGCAATTAATTCAAGATAGTGGCATCGAAGATTTTCGCAGGGGAATTACCCGCTACCTCACCGAAGAAAAACGCCCGCAACTGTTCAAAAACCTCGCCGACGATTTAGAAGACTTGTGCATTCAACTGCGGAAACACTACCAAACAATCCAGCGGAATTTGGACAGTCAGCCCCGCGAAATTGAGGCGATGAAAGCACAGGAACTTCTGCGGTTAAATCAAGAATTGCAGCAAGTAGGGCAGGATTTTCGGGAACATATCGCCACAGAAATCAATGAAATGATTATGAATAAATGCGATATTTTTGATAACGATTTTCGGCAACTGCAATCTCGCATGATTCGGCGCTTAGATGAATTATTAGATAGTTTTTCCGTTGAGGCGGCTTACGGGCGCACTGTGATTGCTCATCCCCGCAATGCTACAGCACCTTTAATTGCTGTTTTAGTTGAGGCGCTTTACTATTTAGCCAATCAGTTAGAAGATATTTTAGTAGAGTCTACTGCTTCATTGGTTGCTAATTTTTTCCAGTATTTGAAAGACAGCGTGCGCAAGTCTGAATATTATCGATTACTTTATCGATTGTTGGGGAATGACGGGGGAATTGAACAGCAGTTAGATGAGTTGTCAAAGCAAGTTTCTGATGCTTTGGTGAATGCGGCCGGCGTTGAGTGCGATCGCTACGTGCGAGAAAGTCCCCGTTTTTACGACGAAGACACGTTTTCCATTTATCAATTCCGGCAAACATTGCAGCAAACATCCCAAGGTTACGACTGCGAAAACATGGTAGATGCCCAACCAGCAATTCGGCAATTATTGCGCCTAGATTTCGAGCCAAAAGTATCGCAAACAATTCGCAAAACCTTCCGCCAAACTGTTAATAAAACCCTGAAAGATCATTTGTTACCGATGGCCCAAAAGCAAGCGGATGATATTTTGCAGAAATACAGTCAAGCCCGCGATTATGTAGAGCAAACTTTAGCCCAGGAAGCGGAGGAGAAGATTGCTAGGAATCAGCGGCTGCAAGGGGAGAATGAAGAAAAGATGGAAAAGTACGATCGGGCGGTTTCTGGGATTAATAGCTGTTTGCAGGCGATGAAATTGCACGAGCATTTGTTACCTGCGATCGGACAAAATGATAACGTTTCGATGGATTGTGAATGATTGCAATTTTGGCGATTGAAATTCCGGCGATTGGAAATCGCACCTACACAGACAAAACCCGCCTTCGCGGGTTGAAAAAACATTCTTAGTCCGCGGAGGCGGACATTGTTTGTGTAGACGCGAATTCTATTCGCCGGGATTATTGCTAAAGTCGTTTCTCCCCTCGATGATTTGCGTCAAAAAATGCCTAAAGAGAGTTAGCCAAACAAGATGACTAAAACCCCCAGAATTCCCATTCCCCCAGAAGTCAGAAAATATGTATTCACCCGCAATAAATACCAATGCCAAAGCTGCGGCCAAACCAAACAAGAAACCCAACTGACGATCGATCATATCATCCCCCTAGCCCGCGGCGGCAGCAACGACATCAGCAACCTGCAAACCCTATGCCGCACCTGCAACCAAAAGAAAACCGACAAACTAGACCCCCGCTTCCGGCGTCACTTTGACCTTTGATATTTAACAGTATTAAGCATAATACATAGGCGGGGGCGGGTTTTTGAGATTGTCGGTTTTTGGCAAATATTGTTGGTGAACCCGCCCCTACAGGAATCATGGTCAATTGACCGGACATGATATTACGCATGGGACTCCAGAAACCGGGTTTTTTACGAAAATACTTCGTTACAAACCACAGATTTAGTAAAAAACCCGGTTTCTTTGGTCGAAATGCGTCCAGGACTAAAATATTCATCTCTCTCCTCTCTTCCTCTGCGCCCTCTGCGCCCTCTGCGGTTAAAAAATCTTACCATCGATAATAGCGATAAGGATTATCCCCATTCTCAAAATCCGTCCTATAATCCGAGTGATAAAACTGATTACTCGAACCATTAAACACCACCCCATCCTCCTTAAAACTAGCCCCCAAATTCGCCAAAATCTGAGCATTCGCGCGAGTTTGTCGCCAGCGAGTAAAACGCAAATAAGTCTTAGTATCAGCATTCAAACCATCCGGGTCAATCTGAGAAAAAATCGCCACACCCTTACCTACAGCAACCCGACTTAACAAACCGTCAGCACCAATTTCACCCCCAGACTTAATCAACCAAGTATCATAAAAAGAGCGCGATCGCAAATCCGAACCACTAACCCCCTTCACCTCATCCCAACTCGGAACCGCCAGCGAACCACCGAAATTTTGAACAGGCTGCAAACCCACACCCAAACCAGCAACAGGCACTTTTCGCGGCAAGAAAAACACCTTGCCGCCAGCATTCAAATAACCCCGCAAATCAGCATCTTTCACATTGGCCTCGGCCCCGATAATCGCCAAACCAACATCTGGAGAAAGCCCATTAGCCCGCTGATAAATTACCCCCAAATCATCCAACTTCTTCCTATCCCGATCTCCCCCAATTAAAACCACTTTATCCGGCTTCCCAGAAACAATAGAATTCATCCCATAACTCACAAGTTTTTGGACTAATTGCGCCGCCCCAGCATCCGCAGCAAAATGGTCCTCCAAATCCAACTCATTTAAAATCAATCGCCCTTTTCCATAATCCAATTCCATCAACGGCGAATAAGCTAAATCAAACTCCGACTCCAAAATTGGTCGCCAAGAAGTGCGGTGAGGCTTCTCAATAGAAGCGCTGCTGACACCCCCATAATTTCCCCAATGCCAGCCATACCAATGTGAATTTTTCTCGCTCAATTTTCCGACCGTATGAACAGTATCTGGATAAGCTTCAATCAAAGTGCTTTGTCCTATCCAATCCCGCAAATCAGCCTCGTCCAAACCGCTAACTGCCTGGTGGTTGCTATTAATTGGATAAACTCGACGGCTGATGTGTTGTGCAATCCGCAAACCCATATTTCGCAGCCATTCCCTGCTTTGGGAAAACACAATTACCTTACCACCATTCCGCACAAAAGTTTCTAAATTTCCTGGCAAATTTTGCCCGCTAGAAAATGCTTCCCTACCAATAATTAGTAGGGGCAATCCCCCCGTGGTTGCCCCTCCCGTGGTTACCCCTCCCGTGGTTACCCCGACATTACCATTCCAAGGCACAAGTTCATAACCTAATTGTTTTAACATCGCCGATGTTTTGCCCACAGGATCGAAGATTGTCAGCTTATCCTTGATTTTGCTTGGATTGTCAAATACCCGGAACGAAAAATTATCAACGTGGGGGCGATCGCCCACCCTCGTACTCAGACGAATTTCGCCATCAACCTTGCCCGAAACCTTCTGAGGTAAAATCACATCAATGGGGAAAAACAGCGTACCTGCGGTGTCAATAGTTCCCTGTTTATCGCCTTTTTTCACCTCTTTCCCATCCACCAAAACTTGCCAATTAAAACTAAAATTTTGTTGAATCCTAGTATCGTTAATTAATACTATTTGCTTAGCCAGTTTTCCCCCAGCAAAAAAACTGTGGTCTTTGGTGACAAAAGCGGGACTAGCACCAGCAATCCAAGCCAAAGTAGGACCATTATTATTCATAATTGCCTCGCCACCAGGATAAATATTGTAAGCTTCTGGCTGCAAATAATACATCAGACTCTTCGACATCTGCTTCAAATAGACCCCCCGCTGTCCCGGTTGAAATTCTCCAACATCTACCTTAGTTTTACCAACATCCGAAACTTGCCAACCATGGCCATCACTCCAAGGAATCATCCCCCCAGACATCCCAAAAGTCCGCCAACTGCGCCAAGTATTTGTACTGAATAACTGCTGCAACTTTTGAAAAGCCGGTGCAAAATCTAACTCTGGATTCAGATACCAGTTTTGATACTCCTGGGCCTTAATAAATTTTTCTCTAATTTTATTTTTATAACTCTGACTTTCTAACTCATAAGCCTGTTTACCAAAATAAATCGCTGCAAACTCTGTCATCCAAGGTTCGCTGACAATAACGCGATCGAAACCATCGCGATTTCGCATCATGGTTGCTTGTAGTGGAGTCCCAAATTCCACCACCATGTAGGGCATTTCTCCTGTTTTGCTCCACTCAGAAATCCACTCTTCTCTTTCTTGCAAGGGAATCATATTTAAATAAGAATTAAGCGCATAAACATCACCAAAGTTTGCACCTTGATGTAACATTACCCGTCTAGTTGGATCGACTTTTTTGAGAGCAGAATACAGCTCCTTTGCCAAAGGTGTGTTTTCCCGCAAACGTTTGTCATCAATGGTTCCCAGGGTTCCTGTTACTTTTTTATTACCTATGCGACGAGGATTTTGGTCGTCATTGTTGCCAAAAAAATTAGGACTGGTTGCCCACATTAAGACTGAGGGATGATTGCGATATCGTCTCATTTCCGTCGCCATTCGTCCTTGCCAGCGTTCTCTTGTTTGGTGGTTTTTCCACTGGCCGTTCCAACCTATGGAAGTAATATCTAAAGCGGGAGCCATAATGGGAAAACCTTTGATGTCTGCTATTTCCGAAAACAGTTCTCGGAAATGCCACCGTCCCCGTTCGTCATGATCCCAAGGCCACATTTCTATGATATTAAAACCGGCTTTAAGGTAGCCGTCAATTAATTTTTGGGCTCCGATGACACTGCCACCTTCCCATGTATCGGAATGTAAGGTTGGTCGCAGCCGTAATTCTGTTCCATTTAAGAAAAATTTACGCCCTTCTATCCAAAATTCTCGGAAGCCAAAAGGTTGGTTGTACTGTGTATTAATGCCAGTTCCTGTTACTTCTAATTGCAGGTTATAAAGGTTTGGTTGACCTAGGTCCCAAATCCGAGGGTTTTTCCAGTCCCACTGGATGTTTACGGTTTGAGTTGGTTGAGCTTTAACTTGGGCTGTTCCGGTAAATTTTTGTTCGACTTGACCCTTTTCATCGAACATTTGAGCTACTAACTGAATTTGACCGTTTTGTTTAATATCTTTGAGTTCTATATCTAATTTTATTTGGTGGTTTCGGGTGGAAGTTTGAACAAAGACATCGCTAATTAACGGACCTGGGGGTCTGCTAAAAATTCTGACTTCACCAATGATTCCTCGCGAGAGGAGGTTGGATTCTTTGGTGTAGATTTCACTCGGTCCCATAATCACTACTTTCTCTTTTTCTTCGGAGATAGCAGCGACTAAAATCGATATCGTATTTTGACCTGGTTTGGCTACTTTAGTAATTTCAATAGTGCCGTAGGGCCAATCAATTTGACCGCAGTTAATCCCGTTGATAAAGATGACTGCATCGGTGCTGACTCTGGCTAAATCAATGAAAATTCGGCGGTTTGTCCAGTCACTGGGAATGTCTATTGTCCGCTGATACCAGGCTTTTGATAGTTGTTTGTTTTTGAAGTTTTCCCACTCTTTGCCAGTGCCACGAGAGATGATTCCTGGTATGACTTCGCTGTTTTCTTCCATCCAGTCTCCGGGTACCTGGATGGAGCCCCAGCTTGGGGATGAGGGGGGATTTTGGGAATTGCCAAGGGCGGGGACAAATTGCCAGGTGCCGTTGAGATAAATCCGATCGCCTGTATTGTCGATCGCACTGGGGTTGGCGATGGTAAAATTGGGAAAGCCGATCGAGATCCCTGAGTTACTCGCAGAATTTGGATTTTGAAGTGTATAACCCATGAATCCGAACATGATTGCGGCTGCCAAAAATAACCCCATCGTTTTTGCCAGCTTATTATTCACGCTCAGTTAGTCCCCAAAAATCAGCTTATTTGTCTGTCGATCATAACAAAGAGATGCGCAGATGGGTAGATGGCGAGAGGCCCCGATGGGGAGGTAGCAGCAGTTAACTCTTAACAAACAACCGACTTCTTCAAATCTGTCTCAGGGATGATGGCAAGTCGCCCAAAATTATGATTTGCTAGATAAAAAAACAATTATTAATATCTTTTTAAGTAGTCAATAATTTAGCGCCCTCGCTATAGGTCAACCAAAATGAGTCCGCTTCAGGTACTACCTTTACCCATTAAACCTTACAAAATTGCTGGATTTGCCACCAGCACGGCGTTACTGCTGACTATTTTGTTACTGTTTGCATTTAAGGCAACTTCTGCGATCTTATTTTTGGTCACTGCAATGGTCGCGACTTGGTATGCTGGTCTCAAGTCCACAGAAAAAGAACTACAAACAGAACGAGATATTATTGCCAAAGTCATTAACATAGCCGCCTGTTTGATTGTAGTTCTTGACAAGGAAGGACGGATCGTCCGTTTTAACGAAGTTTGCGAAAAAACCACAGGCTACTCCTTTGCTGAGGTCAAAAATAAATTTGTTTGGGATTTATTCTTGGTTTCCGAAGAATTAGAGCAAGTTAAAAATATTTTTAATCAACTAAAGACCGAAGATTTGGTTAGTAAATATACTAATTATTGGCTCACAAAAACTGGTGAGAGGCGCTTAATTAATTGGTCAAATACAGTCATTGTTGATGGCAACGGCTTGGTAGAATATGTCATCGCAACTGGTGTCGATATTACTGACTGTCGCATGGCAGAAATGGCCTTAGCTTTATCCTACAGTGAGCTAGAAACTAGAGTCAAACAGCGAACGGCAGAATTGACAGTAGCGAAGGAAGCGCTGCAAGCTCAAGAAGAACGATTTCGCTCTTTAAGTTCCTGTTCGCCGATGGGGATTTTTATGGCGGATATTCAGGGTCGCACTACCTATGTAAACCCCCGATGTCAGGCTATTTATGACATGACTTTTGAAGAAATTTTAGGCGATAGCTGGCAAAATTACATTCACCCAGAAGACAGGGAGCTAGTGTTGACTCAGTGGCATAATTATACCCGCGAAGGTGGAGAATATGCGATGGAATATCGCCTGCAAATATCCGAGGAAATTTGCCCTTGGATTAATGTTAGTTGCTCCCCCATGTTTTCTGACTCTGGGGAATTGATGGGACACGTTGGGACTGTTCGAGATGTCACAGAACGTCAACAAACACAAGCAGCTTTATCCAGCAGCGAACAGCAACTGAGAACACTGTTAGAAAATACGCCAGATATCATTATCCGTACTGACAAACAACAGCGTTATGTCTATGTCAATCAAGCAGTAGCCAAAAGCCAAGGACAACCGGTTTCATTTTTTATTGGTAAAACCAGTGCCGAAATCGGCATAGATCCAGAAGTGTGCCAACTCTGGGAAACAACTCTTCACAAAGTTTTTGCATCTGGTAAAGAAGCAATCATTGAATTTCAAGCACCTTCAGCCAACGGCCTCAGAACTTATCAATCTCGCGTAGTTCCTGAATTTGACAAAGCAGGTGTAATTCAATATGCCTTAATTGTAGCGCGAGATATCACCGAATTGAAAGTTGCAGAAGTTCAAAAAGCGCAACTGACTATAGAACAAGGCGCTAGGGAAAAAGCGGAAATAGAACAACAACGATCGCGCTTTTTAGCAGAAGTCAGCAAAATGCTCGCAGCGAGCTTTGATGGCGAAACTGTGTTGCAAAATATCGCCGAATTAGCCGTGGAAATGGTAGCACAGGGTTGCTGGATTCATCTGAGGGAAACCGATGACCAAGTTCGCCTAGTCGCTGTTGCTCACGCAGAAGCATCCTGGATGGATCGGAGGAATTTGTTGACGGTGGGAAATATTGATAATCATGTTTTACATGGTTATCCCTTAGTAATTCGCACGGGAACATCTGAATTAATTAGTGAGTTAAATCCAGAAATCTTAGCAACAGTATCTGGAAATGAAGCAGAACTAGAAGTATTACGCTCGCTCAATATCGGCTCCCAAGCTTGCGTACCGATGACGGCGCGGGGACGAGTCATCGGTGCTATTACTTGCTTTACATCTGAGTCCGATCGCCACTACAATTCGGCAGATTTAGCCATGCTAGAAGACCTAGCTTACCACGTCGCCCTAGGTCTTGATAATGCCAGACTTTATGCAGAAGCCCAGCAAGCACTGGCTCAAACATCCGAATCCTTTGCCTTAATTGACTCGCTATTGGAAGCATCTCCTTTGGGGATTTGTTTTTTGGATCGCGAAATGCGCTACATCCGCATCAATCAAGTCTTAGCGGAACTCAACGGTTTGTCAGCCGAACAACATTTGGGTCAAGACTTCCGCCAACTGTTGCCAGAATCCGCAGCCCAATTTGCCTGGATAATTCAGCAGGTTATAGATACTGGTGAGCCAATTTTGAACGTCGAAATTAGCGGTGAATCTAAGGGAGAAATGGGTGTTTTTGGCCATTGGGTAGGTAATTACTATCCAGTGAAAAATGAAAATGGAGAAACCATAGGAGCTGGCCTAATTCTGACAGATATTACGATAGCTAAACAGACAGAAATAGCTTTGCGAGAAAGCGAAATACGGTTCCGCAGTGTCGTAGAATCAAACATGATCGGTATCGGTTTTTGGGATAGAGAAGGCGCAATTACTGAAGCTAATGATGCCTTGCTAAATATGCTGGGATATAGCAGGGAAGACTTGGTTTTGGGAAACCTGTATTGGTCGCAAATTACGCCACCGGAACAGGCCGATCTCGATCGCATAGCCTTGGAGCAAATCTCAGCCTTCGGGAGTTGCACGCCTTTTGAAAAATTCTACATCCGCAAAGATGGCACGCGCTTGCCAGTTTTGATCGGCGCGGCACATTTCCAAGGATGCCAAGACAAAGGTTCGTTCTTTGTTCTCGACATTAGCGATCGCAAACAAGCAGAAGCAGCGCGATCGGCAATCAATCAAACTTTAGAAGCCTTGGTTCAAGCCTGTCCTCTGGCAATTACCGTTTTCAACTCCGAAGATGGTGTGGTAACACTGTGGAATCCAGCGGCAGAAAGAATTTTTGGTTGGAAGGAATCAGAGGCACTTGGTCACTTTTTGCCCAATGTTCCTGCCAATAAACGGGACGAATTTACCGCTAAGTTGAAAGGTATTCGGGAAGGAAATGCGATCGCCGGAGTGGAAACTAAGCGCCAAAGGAAAGACGGTACACTGATCGATATTGGTTTGTGGGCAACTCCCATACATGATGGCAAGGGCAATATTAATTGTATGTCGATCGTCGCTGATATCAGCGATCGCAAACAAGCCGAGGCAGAACGCACCGAATTACTGCAACGCGAACGGGCCGCCCGGGCCGAAGCCGAAGCCATCAACCGCCTCAAAGACGAGTTTTTAGCGACTCTTTCCCACGAACTGAGGACTCCTTTAAATGCGATTTTGGGCTGGGCTCAGGTGCTTCGCAGTCGCCCCTATAATGCAGCCACCTTAAGCCGTGCCCTGGAAGCGATCGAGCGTCAGGGAAGGGTACAGACCCATTTGGTGGAAGATTTGCTCGACGTTTCCCGGATCATTCAAGGTAAGCTGTCTCTGAAAACTGGCTGGTTAGATATAGTCAAGACGATCGAGGTGGCGATGAATTTAGTCAGTTTTGACGCCCAGGCCAAGTCTGTCACCCTCAACTCACAACTTGACCCCGCACTCGGATTGATCTGGGGAGATCCTCACAGGTTGCAGCAAATAATATCGAATTTGCTGACCAATGCCGTGAACTTTACACCGTCGGGGGGCACTGTGGTATTGCGCTTGTCCAGGGAGTTGGGAGGTTGGATTCCGAATTTGACAGAGTACGGCGAAGTTGCCACGAATTCGCCGCTACCAATGACTAATTACCTGCAAATTCAAGTCATCGACACCGGAAAGGGCATTTCTGCTGAGTTTCTGCCCCATGTGTTCGATCGCTTCCGCCAAGCTGACGGCTCAATTACTAGGGCTAATAATGGTTTGGGACTGGGATTGGCCATCGTCCGCCACTTGGTGGAACTCCACGGCGGGAGTGTCACAGCAGAAAGTCCCGGTCTAGATCTAGGTGCTACATTTACGGTGAAACTGCCACTAAAACAGCCGAAAAGTCAGAAGTCACAGTTGAGAGGGGACAGGAATTCCGGGTTTTTGCCTCCTGGAATTCTGGCGGGTTTGAAGGTTTTGGTGGTTGATGATGAACCTGACAATCGCGAACTTTTGACTGTGATGCTTTCGGAATGGGGCTCCGTGGCGATCGCTGCTGGTTCCGCGGCGGAGGCGATCGAGATTTTAGGCAAGTTCCAGCCCGATATTTTGGTGAGTGACATCGGTATGCCGATCGAGGATGGTTACTCTCTGATCCGCAAAATTCGATCGTCCCCATCTGCTCTCACCAAGCGCTTGCCGGCTATCGCCCTGACAGCCTATGCTAGGGAAGAAGACCGCGCCAAGGCGATCGCCGCCGGCTATGACGAACACTTAACCAAACCCATCGAACCAGCTCAATTCGTGGCAGTTTTAGCCAAATTAGCAGGTTTGAATCTAAACGATTTTCAGTAGCTTAGTTGTTACCAGGGTCTGCCTTTAACTGAATTTTCTCCGTGTAACTGCTCTAGATGGATGACAAAATCCATCTAGATTTTGCATATATAATTATTCTCAACATATTACCAAAAGTCAAGCGGAGAAAAATTGACCAATGGATGCTAACGATGGCGTGACAGAACTAGCAAATTCCTTCAATATAATGACATCCAAAATGCAAAATAATTTTGCAGAGCTCGACTCTGTAAATCAAGCTTTAGGGCTGAGTGAGAGCCAACTCAAACAATTTATTGAAGGTATGCCTGTGGGGGTAGCTATCCATGATGCCACGGGCAAATGTATATATCTCAATCAAATAGCCAAGGATGCCCTCGGTATCGTAACCATCCCCGATATCACTACCGAAAATCTTGCCCAAGCTTATCAAATATATCGTCAAAACCAGCTATATCCCCAGGAACAACTACCAGTTATACGAGCGCTAAAGGGCGAAACAGTATGTCTTGATGATATAGAAATTCATCGAGATGGAAATATTACTTCCTTTGAGGTACGTGCTCGACCAATTTTTGATGAACCAGGACATATCAGCTATGCGATCGTCGCTTTTACTGATATTAGTGAACGCAAACAAACTGAAAAAATATTGAGTGACTACAATCGGACTCTAGAAGCCGAAGTCATTGAACGTAGCACAGCATTAGCTCGTACTCACGAACAATTACAAACTGAAATGAGAGACCGTCAATTACTAGAAGGTAAACTGGATAGTTCTACTCAGCAAATTAATACCATCTTCGACTCCATTGCCGATATTGTACTGATTCTGGATGAACAAAAAAATTTACAAATTATACCGACGAAGGCGACTAGCTTTTACGCCTGCGATATGAATGAGTTTTATTTAATAGTGCTCAATTTTTTTCAAGAAGAAAACGAAGATGTTTGGTTTGCTAAAGTTCTAGAGGCGTTGGCAACCCAAAAAACTGTTAATTTTGATTATAGTCTACGTATTAATCAGCAAGAAGTTTGGTTTTCAGCTAGTATTTCGCCACTCCCAAATCGTTCTGTGGTGTGGGTGGCTCGTGACATTAGCGATCGCAAACGGGTCGAAGCTAACCTGCTGGAAGCTCAAAAGATTGCTCATATTGGCACTTGGGAATACGATTTCGCCACAAAAACAACTATTTGGAGTGAAGAACTTTATCGCATTCACAGAATTGACCCCAGTCAACCCCCACTAGAATTGGATGAATTAGTGAAAGTTATTCATCCTCAAGATCGCCATCGCTATCTCAAACTGGTTAATAAAAAAGCTCTCACTGGACTAGCCTTTGAAACAGATTTGCGGCTGCTTCAAAAAGATGGGTCAATCTCTTATATTGAAGTCAGAGGTGAACCTGTTTTTGATGAAAAAGGGCAGTTGCTCCGTTTGTTTGGTACTGTCTTGGATATTAGCGATCGCAAGCAGGCAGAAGAAGCCTTACAAGATAGCATAGAACGGGAACAAGCCCTCGCTCGCTCCATCGAACGAATGCGCCATTCCTTAGATATTGACACGATCTTTAATACCACCACTTCTGAACTGCGAGCAATCCTCAAGTGCGATCGTGTTGCTATCTATCGCTTTAATCCTGATTGGAGTGGGGAATTTGTTGCCGAGTCTGTGGGGAAGGATTGGATACCTCTGCTTGAGCGAGGGGAAACTGCTAATTTTTCGGGAAATATCATCACCGACCCTAGTTGTCAAGCAAACACCCTCCAACCCTATGGCGAACAAGTCATCGATACCTACATACAACAAAATAAAGACAGTTTGTACAGTCAAGGCCTTCTTTACCGCACAACAGCAGATGTTTACCAAGCTGGGTTTACTCCTTGTTACCTCGAACTTTTAGAGCGGTTTCAAGCCAGAGCCTATTTAATTGTTCCCATCTTTTGTGGCAGTCAAATTTGGGGTTTACTCGCCAGTTATCAAAATTCCATGCCCCGCACTTGGCGCAAAGCAGAAATCCATATTGCGCTGCAAATTAGCACTCAACTTGGAGTTGCGCTGCAACAAGCTCAATTACTCGAAGCTACTCAAAAACAGGCAATACAACTCCAAGAAGCCGCCGTCGCAGCAGAAGCCGCTAACCGGGCAAAAAGCACTTTCTTGGCAAATATGAGTCACGAATTGCGTACACCCCTCAACGCCATTCTTGGCTTCTCCCAATTGATGCAACACTCTACCAATCTCAATCTCCAAGATCAAGAAAATCTCCGCATCATCAACCGCAGCGGAGAACACCTGCTGACTCTGATTAATCAAGTATTAGATTTAGCAAAAATAGAAGTAGGGCGCATTACCCTGAATCCCATAGAGTTTGAATTAAAGAGCTTGTTGAACGAAGTTGAAGAGATGTTCCAACTCCAGGCTCAGGAAAAACAATTGCAGTTAATCTTTCACTGTTCTAGTAATGTCCCCCCATACCTACGAGCTGATGAAGTCAAGTTGCGCCAAGTTTTAATTAATCTGCTTTCTAACGCCATGAAGTTTACGAAAGAAGGAGGAATTTCCCTCAGAATAAGTTCAGTTTTCAGCAATGAAAATCAGCAATTCCTTCCCCCATTCCCTCCAAGGGACGGGCGAGAGGGAGGTAGCGGGTTGCCCAATTCCCCATCACCCAATTCTCCATCACCCAATTCCCCATCATCCATTCCCCCCTTGGGGGGGGCAGGGGGGGGTGGGGGGGCCAGGGGGGGGTTGCCCAATCACCAATTACATTTTGAAATAGAAGACACTGGCTGTGGTATGGCTCCTGATGAGCTAGACAAACTATTTCAAGCCTTTGTACAAACCCAAACAGGGGCATCTTACCAGCAGGGAACGGGTTTAGGATTGGCGATTAGCCAACAGTTTATCAAACTCATGGGGGGTCAAATTGCAGTGCGCAGTCAAGTCGGATGCGGTACTACTTTCACCTTCGATATCCCAGTAACCGTTGTTGATGCTAGTACCGTTAAACCCAAACAGCTATCTCGTCAAGTCATTGGTCTGGAACCCAACCAGCCCACTTATCGTATTCTGATTGTGGACGATCGAGCCGATTTGCGCCAACTGCTAATCAAAATGCTCAACCGTTTTGAGTTTGAACTTCAAGAAGCTAGTAATGGCATAGAAGCCATTGAAGTATGGTCGAGTTTTGAACCCCACTTAATCTTCATGGATATGCGGATGCCCATCATGGATGGGTATGAGGCGACAAAACGTATTAAAGCTAACGTTAAAGGTCAAGCTACCGCCATTGTGGCGGTGAGTGCTAGCACTGCGGAGAAAGGGCGAACCATGGTTCTCTCTGATGATTACGATGACTTTATCCGCAAACCGTTTCGAGAAGCAGAAATCTTTGATGCCCTTCACAAACATCTAGGAGTGCGTTACATTTACGATGAACCTCAGAATGCACAGGAGTTAAATCAAACCGAAGCCTTGACTCCAGAAGCTCTGGCGGGTTTGCCCACGGATTGGCTGATGTCCTTAGAACAAGCTACAATTGAGTGCGATCTAGAGTTAATTCTCACTCAAATCGATCAAATTCGCGATCGTCATGAATCTTTAGCCAACGCTCTTACAGCTTTAGCTAACGAATTTCTGTTCAATCAAATACTAGATCTGATCAAGCCAGACATATAATTAGGCATGAATCATCAGACACCTCATTCTTTTAAAGGAAATATTTTAATTGTTGATGATATTTCCACGAATTTACAACTTTTAGCTCAAATACTATCTGAGCAAGGATACAAAACACGCACTGCCCCTAATGGTCAACTAGCCCTACGTTCCATCGATTTAATTCCTCCAGATTTGATTTTGCTGGACATCATGATGCCCGCCATGGACGGCTATCAAGTTTGCCATGCCTTGAAAGCTTCGCCAAAAACCAAAGACATTCCCGTTATCTTTATTAGTGCTTTAAATGAAGTTTTTGATAAAGTCAAAGCTTTTGAAGTCGGCGGAGTCGATTATATTACCAAACCCTTTCACGATCAAGAGGTTCTGGTCCGTGTCTCCAATCAACTCATTCAACGTCGGTTATTTCAGAAAATTCAACAACAAAATCAAAGCCTGGAATCAGAAATCCTGGAGAGAAAAGTTGCCCAAGAAGAAACCGATTTTTTGCTTCACACTACCTTTGCCATGGCCGAAACTAACGATTTTGAAGAGTCAATATCCGTCATGCTGCGGTTGTGTTGCGACTTCATTAATTGGGAGTTAGCAGAAGCTTGGATACCCAGTCCTGATGGAAGTTGTTTAAATTGCGGTCAAAACTCTTATACCAAAAAAACAAATTTATTCGAGTATATAAACCAAAGTTTGCCCATAAAATTTGCTGCCAATATAGGACTACCAGGGAGAATCTGGTCATCCAAACAACCAGAGTGGCTAGAAGATATTTCCCTAGCACCCGATGAAGTTTTTATCCGCAATAAAATGGCGGATAGAGTTGGTTTAAAAGCCTGTTTTGGTGTGCCAATTTTAGTTGAAGATCGGGTAATTGCGATTTTAAGCTTTTTCAATACAACACCCATTTTGTGTCAAATCCGCATCATGGAATTGATGAAGGCTCTCGCAACTCAACTAGGTTCAATACTTCAGCGAAAAATGGCAGAAGAAAAATTGCAACAGCAATTTCAAAAAGAGCAATTACTTAATCAATTAACTCAATCTATCCGCAGTTCTCTTAATTTAAATACTATTTTTGCTACCGCTGTCCGCGAGATTGCCCTTAGCCTAGGCGTAGACCGTGTTGCTATTGTTAAATATTTCCCGGACAGAAAACTATGGGTCAACATATCAGAGTATTATGATTCTAATCTGTTAGAGACAAGTTTAGGGCTAGAAACTTCCGAGGAAAATAATGAAATTTCCGAGCGGCTTAAGCAATCAGAAATTGTGAAAATTGATGATGTTAATACTTGTTCTGATGAAATTAAACAACGCTTAACTCAACTATCTCTTGGCGCATGGTTATTTGTACCGCTCAAGGTTGACTCACAAGTTTGGGGTAGTATCTGTGTGGTGAAAGAAAATCGATCGTACTACTGGCAAGCTTTTGAAGTAGAATTACTGTGTGCAGTGGCTGACTCGGTAGCAATTGCGATTAAGCAAGCCCAAATTTATGAAGAAATTCAATCCTACGCACAGCAACTTGAAGACACCTTAACGGAACTCAAAAATACTCAATCTCAGTTGGTACAAAAGGCAAAAATGGCTTCTTTAGGTCAGCTAGTGGCTGGGGTTGCTCACGAAATCAATAATCCCGTTAACTTCATCTACGGCAACATTACTGTAGCGATGGACTATGCGCGAGATTTGCTTGATATCGTTACATTGTACCGCAAAACTTATCCCCAACCAGCGGCAGAAATTCTGAAAATATTGGATCATATCGATCCCGATTTCATCGCCGATGATTATCCAAAATTGTTGAAGTCGATGAAAGAGGGTGCATCTCGGATTAGCAAGATTGTGTTGTCTTTACGAAACTTCTCCCGCCTAGATGAAAAAGAGTACAAGTTAGTGGATATTCATGAAGGTATTGATAATACTTTATTGATTTTGCAACACCTAATCAATGGTTCAAATAATGGCAAGGAAATTGAGATAATTAAAGACTACAGTCCCTTGCCAAAGTTTACTTGTTATGCGTCGCAGTTAAATCAGGTATTTATGAACCTGATAGCTAATGCTATTGATGCTGTGGAAACTCAATCCTCACGGCGCAGAATTACCATCAGTACAAAAATGGATAGTTGGCAATCTAATTCACCCATTTCTAATGGCATTGTGATTAGCATTGCTGATAATGGTCATGGGATGAATGAAGAAGTGCGTTCTAAAATATTTGATCCGTTTTTTACTACAAAACCCGTGGGAAGTGGTATAGGTTTAGGGTTATCTATTTGTCACAATATTATAGTGGAAAAACATCGAGGTCAAATTAGTTGTATTTCTGCGCCTGGTGAGGGGACAGAGTTTATTGTGCAGATTCCGATCGATGTCAGTACCTCTCGTTCAAATTGTGTTTCTGCGATGAGTAAGGTATAGTGGGAAGAAATTAGCTAACTATCAGAAATGCCAGGGATGCAAGTTGTAATTGTGGGAGCGGGGCCAACTGGTGCGGCACTTGCCTTGCTGCTGGTGAAACGAGGGATTAGTGTTACCTTTGTTGAGGCTGCAAAAGATTGCTACCGAGTGTTTCGTGGTGAAGGATTGATGCCGAGTGGATTGGATGCGATCGCCCAAATGGGCTTATCCTCCATGCTCCCAAGTGTACCACACCGAAAAATAGATGGTTGGGAGTTTATTGTAGGCGATCGACTATTATTTCGAGTTGATGAGCCCATGGGTTCAAATCAACCTTGTACCCTAGTTTCTCAGCCGCCTTTGCTGGAAGCACTAATTGCCGCAGCTCAATTACATCCAGAGTTTGAATTGATCCAAGGTGTTCCCGTAAAAGATTTAATTTACAGCAACGATCGCATTTCTGGCGTCAAATTAGCAGATGGGCGAGAGATTTATGCGGCACTTGTCATTGGTACTGATGGTAGAAACTCCGTGGTACGACAACGGGCTGGATTGGAGTTGGTGAAACAGCAGAAGAGTATCGATGTGCTGTGGTTTAAACTGGCTGCTCATCCTCGGTTTGTGGCGGATAATGTCTTTTATTCTATCCTTAATGATGGTAGTGCATTCAGTGTTTTTCACGGCGCAGAAGATGGCAAACTGCATCTGGCTTGGGTGTTATCAGCCGAGGACAAAACCGATCGCAAACACACAGATTGGGCGGAAACTTTCGCATCGCGATCGCCTTTATGGATGGCCGAGCATTTCCGTAACCATAAAGATACCATAGAATCTCCCCAGCGACTATCTGTAGTAGTTGGTTGTTGTCCGCGCTGGTATCAGCCAGGAATCCTACTTTTGGGGGATGCCGCCCACCCCATGTCTCCGGTGCGCGCCCAAGGAATTAATATGGGTTTTCGTGATGTAATTGTGGCGGCAAATCACCTTGTACCTTTATTGAAAGCAGGGGCTAATGATGAGGATATTGATTTAGCATTATCGCAGATTCAGGCCCAACGGGAACCAGAAATTAGGCGCGCCCAACAACTGCAAGCACAAGAAGCATGGAAAGGCGAACAATTGCGAAATAATGGATTTGTGCGTTTATTGATGATGCAATTGGCTCCGTTTTTGAGTGAAAGAATTAAACAATTTTGGGTGAAAGGACAGTATGAGTTGCGCCAAGGAGTAACAGAGGTAAAATTGGTTGTTTAAAAACAGGAAGATTAAAATTGAGGAGAAAATTTTATGCGATCGACAATTATTCAAGGACCGATCGGCCCGATTCACATTCAAGAAGCCAGCCCCTCTGTCACCAGTGGGGAGTCGGAAGCGCTACCCGATCGCCCCTACAAAACACCACAGCTCAAGATTGATTGCCAAACATTAAATTTTTGCGGCGGAAACTTGCAATTTAAAGATTTATACTTTACGATCGGGCCATGTAAATAAAAACTCAATCAACAATCCTGCAAACACTAACCTGAAATGGGTCGAAAGTGCCAGAAAGCAGGAACAGTACATTTTTTAACTAACTCAACAACAAAGCATTTGCGGAAAAACTCAGGGATTGACGATCGGCATCTCGGAACGAATGCTTTTCCCACACTACTACAGATGTATCAAAATTTGTTTACCAAAAATTAGCCCCGACAGATACCTGATGCTCAAACGGGCGCTGTCAAAAGTTTCTGCAATTAATTTTGCGGTTTTTGTTGTCTTTAAACTACTTGAGGATTCGATCGAATGGTTTCCATTTCTCAGACTAAATCCGATCGGCTCAGTTTCTCCGACACACGGGAAACAACGGCCGGAACCCAAAACATGGTGGCTACAGCCACAGGAGTATGCGTGACGGTTCACGGTCACTTCTACCAGCCACCACGGGAAAACCCTTACCTAGATGCGATCGAACGCCAAGCCAGCGCCCATCCCTTCCATGACTGGAACGAACGCATCGACAAAGAGTGCTACCGCCCCAACGCCTTTGCGCGCATCCTCAACGATCGCGGCGAAGTCGCGGGGATCGTCAATAACTACGAATATCTCAGCTTCAACATCGGACCGACCCTGATGAGTTGGCTGGAACGCTACGACGAGGAAGTATATCAGCGGATTCTGGAAGCCGATCGCAAAAGCTGTCAAAGACTCAATGGTCATGGTAACGCGATCGCCCAAGTATACAATCACATCATCATGCCGCTGGCCAACGAGCCAGACAAACAAACCCAAATTCGCTGGGGGATCGCAGATTTCCGTTCCCGGTTCGATCGCGCCCCCGAAGGAATGTGGCTGGCCGAAACTGCGGTAGACTACGCCACCCTCGAAGTTTTGGTAGCTGAGGGCATTCGCTTCATCGTCCTCGCCCCCTCCCAAGCCGAACGCTGCCGCCAACTTCCAGGCCATGAGAATAGCGATCCCGAATGGCGCGAAGTCGGGGGAGGTCAAATCGATCCGACTCGCCCCTACCGCTGCTACTTGAAACCAGAACTGCGGCTGGCAGTTTCCCACCAACTCTCCCCCCTTAGCAGTCACAATTTGAGTCGCGCCAACGGGCACAATTCCGAACCGACAACTAATACTCCCTACATCGATATCTTTTTCTACGATGGCCCAATCTCGCGCGATATGGGCTTTAATGATGTTCTCAGCAGCAGCAACCACCTGGCTGGGCGCTTGGGTCAAGCCGTGCGGGGGGACCACCGAAAATCCCAATTAATCTCCGTCGCCACCGACGGCGAAACCTTCGGACACCACAAAAATAGCACCGAAAAATGCCTAGCCTACGCTTTCACAGAAGAGTTTCCCCGCCGCGGCTGGACTGTGACGAATTTTGCTCACTATTTAAGCCAAAATCCTAGCGATTGGGAAGTGGAACTCAAACCAGTGACAGCTTGGAGTTGTTCTCATGGGGTCGATCGCTGGCAAGATGATTGTGGCTGCGGTGGTGGCGGTGGATGGCACCTCAAATGGCGCAGGCCTTTGCGGGATACTCTGAATTGGTTGCGCGATCGACTCATACCAATTTATGAGGAAGCGGGGCGCAAGTTATTTCGCGATCCCTGGGCGGCGCGAGATGAATATATTGATGTTATAGGCGATCGATCGCAGGCTAATGTTGACAATTTCCTGTCCAAACATCAAATTCACCCTCTCAACGCAGCCGAACAGGTAGACGCACTGCGACTGCTGGAAATGCAGCGCCACGCCCTGTTGATGTTCACTAGCTGCGGCTGGTTTTTTGAAGAAATATCTCGCCCTGAAGGTGTGCAGATTTTGCGCTACGCAGCTAGGGCTGTGGAATTAGCCGGGGAAGTGACAGGTATTCAGCTAGAACAGGATTTTGTCGATCGGCTTGACTTAGCACCAAGTAATGTTGAATGCTTCAAAACTGGGGCAGAAGTTTACCGCCAACTCGTTACCACAGCCCAAGTCAGTCTCAAACAAGTTGCAGCCCACTACGCCATCAGTTCCCTGTTTGCCAAATATCCCCGCGAACAACGAGTTTACTGCTATCAGGCCCAGCAGCTAGATTTCCAGATTCAGCGCATGGGATCAATGACTCTGGGTGTGGGTCAATTGCAGTTAACATCGGAAATTACGCGAGAAACAGAACTTTTTGTGTTTGCGGCATTCCACCTCGGCGGCTGGGACTTCCACTGCTGTATTCAGCCTTTTGGTAGCGATCGGTCTTACACTATGCTCAAAGAACGGCTGTTTGGAGTCTTGCAAGAAGCTTCAGCGGCCCACGCCATTCTCGAAATGGTTCGCCTGTTTGGAGATCAGTCTTTTAGTTTACGAGATTTGTTCGCTGAAGAACGTCACCGGATTGTGCGACTGCTAAGTCAGGAAAATTTGACCAGATTGGATCAGCTTTACACTCAGGTTTACCGCGAAAATTACGGGGTGATGATGGCCTTCCACCGTGACGAATTGGTCGTACCTGTGGAGTTGCAAGTCGCGGCTGAAGTGGCTTTGGGACACCGCTGTTTGACGGCGGCAAAGGCCCTGGAACGGGAAACGGCTGACTCGGAGTCACTGCTGGCGGAAATCGAGGCAATTTCGACTGAAGCGAACAACCTCCGCTGTTGGCTGAAAGTTCCTGAAGTCAGGCACATTTTGGAAAAGTTGATTTACCGGTCTCTGAAGGCGCTGCTGCAAGAGGGTTCTGATGTGACGCTGCTGTCTCCTGCCGAGTTAGAACTTGATATTCGCACCATTGAGCGTTTGATTGCTGTGGGTCATCGGCTGGGGCTGGATTTGTGTTTGGATCGATCGCAAGAATTGTATGTTGATTCGATGCACAGTCAAATTGTGCCTCTGTGTTTGGGCTGGCTGCAACGACAAACTGGTTCGACGACCAAAAGCGCGATCGACCTTACCGAATTGGATATCGTTAACTCAGAGAGTGGCTGGGAGTTGCCTGTGATTCGACAGTTGCTGGAGTTGGGTCAAACCCTCGCGGTTGATGTTGAGTGTTGGTTGGATCAATTAGGGCGATCGTTTTCCGATTAACCCCACATCCTGTAGGGGCGGGTTTCACCAACAATATATAAGAAGAATCAACAATCTCAATAAACCCGCCCGCCCCCAACGGTAAATTCAAATGTACCTCTTTCAAGATATAGCAGAAGGAAGAAGGCCCAACGACTGCGTTTATCCTGAGCCGAAGGGCTCAGGAACCGCTTCAGGAAGAAGGAAGAAGGAAGATGCAATACTAGCAATAGTTTCAGCGATTAAGGATGTCCTAACCGTCTTGGCGGTTGCTATACAAGGGGCGGGTTCACCGAAAATAATTGCCTAAAAGCGACAATCTCGTAAACCCGCCCCCACTTGGGTGGCAAATCGCTTTCTTTAAATTTTAGTTCAGCTTCTGTGAGAAGATGAACAAACCGTTCGCAAAGCATACAAGTTTTAAGCACAAGTAAACTTTGCACAGTTGTGAAGAAAGAGCACTAAATTTTATAACCTATGAAAGTTGGCGATCGCGTTTGCATTAAAAACTCTGTTGTTGTCTACCACCATCCTCAAAATCGCAATCAACCATTTGATGTCAAGGATATGGAAGGAGAAGTAGTAGCCATCGTTAAAGAATGGCACGGTAGACCTGTCAGTGCCAATTGGCCGATTTTAGTACAGTTTGACAAAAAATTCAAAGCTCATCTCAGAGAAGATGAGGTTGAATTGGTATCTTCTGAAGTCTAGCTTTAGCATTGTTTTTTTCTGTTAGAACCCCGATTTCTTAAAGAAGTCGGGGTTCTATTTATTATGTTTTTTTCGCTCGCGAAAAACATTCTTCCTTCTTCCTTCTTCCTTCTTCTTTTAACCAGTAGTTTTAAATTCCAAAGAATTGCCGATCAAATTTGTAGGGGAATCTGATTGCTTCAGACGATAGCCCATGCTGTGAACCGTCTCAATTAAATCTTCAGTTACTCCAGCAGCTTTCAGCTTTTGGCGCAGACTTCTGATGTGAACTTTGACGGTATTTTCTTCAGGAGGAGATTCCAACGACCAGACGTGTTCAATCATCACACTTCGACTAAGAACACGCCGACCATTTCGCAAGAGAAGTTCCAGAATTGCGTATTCTTTGGGTGTCAGATGAAGTGGATTGTGTCCATAGCTGACTTCATAGGTACTGGGGTTGAGGCGAATTTCTTCCCATTCTAAAATCGGCGGGGAAGTGCTACTTCCTCGACGTAATAAGGCTCGAATTCGAGCAAACAGCTTTTGCAAATCTACAGGCTTGACAACATAATCATCGGCCCCAGCATCAAGCCCATTAATTTCATCACTGAGGGTGTCACGGGCTGTGATCATGAGGACGGGCATAGTATAGCCATGCGATCGCAATCTATGACACAAACTAATGCCATCGAGTTCTGGTAACATCAAATCTAGCAGCAGCAAATCATAATTGAGCATATTTGCTTGATGCCACCCAGATTCCCCATCGGTAACAATATCAACAACATAGCGCTGGTCTGTCAGGGCTTCTGCCAAGGTTTCTGCAAGGCGCAGATCGTCTTCAACCAAGAGAATCCTCATATGAGAGAGGCTGGGGGAGAGTAAAAAGTCACTTAGTTAGTGACTTTTAGAAAAGATTGAGTGAGCCAACCTCATCAGCTTAATCGAAATAGTGCGATCGGCATCACTCACTTCTCAACATTTTATTAGAATTTGGCACCCAAATTTTACGGATCGTCGATCGAGATGTCAACAAGTTTTGACTCAAGGGAGACTCAGAAACCATCGGCCAACGCTTTCTTAAAAAATATTGCTAAAAATCAAGATTTGTTACTTATTAAGAATCTTTCCGATTTCTTTACCGTTTTCTGACTCATTCCTTTACTTGTGATATGTAATTCTGGGTCGCATAAGCAATTGGATGGGTCAAATTCTCCCACCCTTTTTATTCTTAATTTTGGAGATTACTGTTAAATGGCTTTTGGACCTGCTTCAAGATTGGGAGTCAGCCTGTTTGATGAAACCCCACCGCTCGAATGGGTTACAGGCAACTCAAATGAAGACCTTGAAATCATTATTAAGGCAGTCTACCGACAAGTGTTCGGAAATGCCTACGTGATGGAAAGCGAACGCCTCAGTGTTCCTGAGTCGCAGTTTAAGCGTGGTGAACTGACGGTGCGGGACTTTGTGCGACAGATGGCAAAATCTGAGTTGTATCGATCGCGATTTTTCGACAGTTGTGCGCGTTATCGAGCGATCGAACTCAACTTCAGACATCTGCTGGGTCGTCCTCCCCTAGATCTCGAAGAAATGCGGGGCAAAAGTACGATTCTGGATACCCAGGGCTTCGAGGCTGAGATCGATTCTTATCTCGACAGCGATGAATACCAGAATACGTTTGGAGACGACATTGTTCCCTACATCCGGGGATACAAAACCGAAGCTTGCCAAAGCATGGTGCAGTTTACCCATACCTTCGAGTTGGTGCGAGGTGCTTCTAGCAGTAGCCTGAAGGGCAATCTGGCAGGTAAGAGTCCACGCTTGAATTCCTTGGTGATTCAGGGCACGCCAACCGCCGTCATTTCTCCAGCCAGCAGTGGATCGACATTCCGCAATCCATTGGGTAGTGCCCGGACTCGTCATGGTGCCGGATCGGATGAAAACGGGAAAGTCTACCGCATTGAAGTTACGGGTTATCGCGCCAATGTGGTGAATCGGATTTCCAAATTCCGTCGCAGTAACCAGGTTTACCTAGTGCCATTTAACGATCTATCCCAAGCTTATCAACGGATTCATAAACAGGGTGGCGTGATCGCTAGTATCACTGTTGTTTAATCAAGAGTCGATAGATTTTAGATTTTAGATTTTAGATTTTAGATTGAAGAATTATTCGGGGCTTGTAATGAGAATTCGGAGCTTTGCTTCAATCAACAATCAACAATCAACAATCAATCATCAAAAATCAACAATCATTCCGGTACAAGTTTGGGAAGAGGGCGAAGCATTCCGGCACATAATTTATTAGTTATAAGCAAGGACTTATTGCCGGAATGCTTCGCCCCTACGGATATATTTGCAAAAATGGGATGCTCCCAAATCCACTCTTTGTGGAACAGGCATCTTGCCTGTTCTTGACCGTGCTGCAAGATTTCAGCTACTACCAACTATTTGTAAAGGAGATTAATTGCAATGACAGATTCGACATATGAACTGTGGCCAACCAGCGGTGTAGATGAAGTGCAAGCTGTAATTCGCGCCGTCTATAAGCAGGTTTTGGGCAATCCCCATGTGATGGAAAGCGAACGTTTGGTATCTGCGGAATCTCAATTGAGCGATCGCAGTATATCCGTCCGTGAATTTGTGCGATTAGTGGCTAAATCTGACTTCTATAGCACTCGCTACTTTCAAAAATGCGCTCCTTACCGATTTGTAGAACTCAATTTCCTGCACATACTAGGCCGTGCGCCCCAAGATCAAACTGAAATTTCCGAGCACATTATCCGCTGTGTTGAACAAGGCTACGCTGCCGAAATAGACTCCTATATCGACAGTGATGAGTATCAATCTGCGTTTGGTGAAAACGTTGTTCCTTACTACCGAGGCAGAAGCAGCGAGGCAAATACCAAGCAAGTGGGCTACAACCGGATGTTTGCTCTCGATCGCGGTTTTGCTCAAATCGACAGTGCCGTCAAAGCATCTCAGTTAGTCTACGCCGTTGCCACCAACAGCGCCAACACGATTAAGCCTGCAACCAGTCGAGGAGGGGCTTATGTCGCAACTGAAAAGATGTTCAAGATTGTGGTAACAGGGTCTAAGTTCGATCGACCTCGGCGCCGCAGTACCACGACATACATTGTGCAAGGCAATCATATGAGCTCGCAAATTCAGCGGATTAATCGCACTTCTGGAAAAATTGCGAGCATCACGGAGATCAACTAAATCAAACCAAAACAAGAGGTGTAATAGATTTAATCCATCTAAAGCTATTACACCTCGATCGATAAACTGACTTGACAAAATCCAATCTGAAATCCTCATCACCTTTTGCCGTTCAACCATGAGTCTCACGCTCAACCGCATTAGAATGTTGCCACCACAAGCCCAAAAAAAATTGCAATGCTGGATTCGCAGCCGTCATTTAATTTGTTCTGGCAACTTTTATCTCTTTGAGACTATCGACTATAGCGCGATTGAGCGATTTACCGAGTCTATTAGGGCTTTAGGAGGAACATTAATTTCGGTTGATGCGATCGACAAAATTTGGATGGGCGATCATCGTCAAGTCATTCTATATCGTGCCAAAGCCAGTTTGCATACGCCTTGTCATAACCTCAAGCAATACTGGTTTAAATATGGCAGTTTTCATACTCGATTCGATCCAAGTTGTTGATCTAGGAGATAGCACAATCGGAATGTTTTCGAGATGAAGCTTGCACAATCAATCCACTTTGTCTAAATTTAAAACACAGGAAATTTCATGGCTCTTCCCCTTTTAAGCTATTCACCATCCTCTCAAAATCAGCGCGTCGCAGGCTACGAAGTTCCTGGTGATGAACAACCGAGAATTTACACCACCGAAAATACGCTCTCACCGGGTGAGATGGATACTCTCATTCATGTGGCCTACCGCCAGATATGTAACGAACAACAGATGCTTGCTAGCAATCGGCAACGGTTTTTGGAGTCTCAACTAAGAGTTGGTCAAATTACAGTCAAAGATTTCATTCGAGGACTGGCTGTTTCTGATTCATTTCGGCGGCTCGTCTACAATAGCAATAATAACTATCGCTTTGTGCAGATATGTATCCAGCGGATTTTGGGTCGTGAAGTGTATAACGATCGCGAAAAGATGGCTTGGTCGATCGTTCTGGCAACCAAAGGATTGCCAGGATTCATTGATGATTTGCTCAATAGCGAAGAATACTCGATTAACTTTGGCGAAGACATCGTTCCCTATCAACGGCGACGGATTTTGCCTCAGCGCAGTCAAGGCGACTTGCCCTTTGAGCGCATGGCTCGTTATGGCATAGATTATCGCAACAAACTCCCCAAATCCAGTCTCAGTGGTCCTTGGGGTCCTATTCAGAGAGCCGATGGTTTGTTTACTCAAAATGAACGATTTGATTTTGCGACTTTCGTTGAACGTGCAAACGGGCCAATGGTTGCAGCATTATTGTTGCCTGTTTGTGGCATCGTAATTGTCATGTTAGCCATTGCGATCGGCAATCAGTAACTGGTAGCATTGGTGACAACTTAAGTTTAAACCCATTCATAGACTTGCTGTTTAACTATTAAATTTAGATCCCCCCTAACCCCCCTTAATAAGGGGGGAACAAGATTCTACTCAAAGTCCCCCTTCTTAAGGGGGATGCGAGGGGGATCTAGACTCGACTAAAAGCGACATTTATTATGGGTTTCAGTCTTAATTTGTCACCAATAAGCTGGTAGTAAGAATGCGATCGGTTCCCTTATTCCTATTCCCATGCTGAATGGCACTTTTCTCGTTGCGATCGGCGTTTTATTTCTGGTAGTAATTTGCTTCTACTTCAAGCAGGAAGTAGCCCGACGGCGACGGGCAGAAGGGGTGCTGCGACAACAAACCGATCGCGAACGGTTAGTCAATCAAATTGCTCAACACATTCGGCAATCTCTGGATTTGGATGAAGTGCTAGAAACCACGGTGGCAGATGTGCAGCGCTTTCTGGAAGCCGATCGCGTTCTCATTTACCGTATATGGCCAGATGGAACGGGTAGCGCCATCAACGAAACAGTGTTACCCCCTTACCCCGTCATTTTAGGAACATCTTTTCCAGAAGAAGTATTTCCGAGGGAGTACCATCAGGCTTACTCTCTGGGGAAAACCCGCCTGATTACCAATGTTGAACAAGCCGATGTCGAACCTTGTCTGACGGATTTTGTCCAACAATTTGGAGTCAAAGCAAAATTGGTTGTACCCATCCTCCAAGAAAATCGGGAGGTTGAAGGGAGTCATTCCGTCCCTGATCTTTGGGGGTTATTGATTGCTCATCAATGCGATCGCCCCCGTACCTGGGAAACTTGGGAAGTCCAGTTAATGCAGCAACTAGCGACGCAAGTGGCGATCGCCATTCAACAATCTGAATTATACCAACAACTTCAACAACTCAATGCCGAACTCGAACAGCGTGTCCAGCAACGCACCGAAGAATTAGCTGAAGCCAACGTCGCCCTGCGGGGCGAAATTGCCGAACGACAGCGCACCGAAGTAGAACTGCGCCACACCAACCACACCCTGCAAACCCTGATTACCGCATCTCCTCGCGCTATTTTCACGTTGGATGTAGAGGGGTACGTGAAGATTTGGAATCCCGCCGCCGAACAGATGTTTGGCTGGACTGAAGCAGAAGTTATCAACCATCCCAACCCTATTTTTCTCGACGATCCATTAGAAGACTATTCCACACTCCGCACCAATCTCCTGCAAGGAACCACCTATAGCAGAGTCGAACTGCGTCGTCATAAAAAAGATGGAAGTGCGATCGATATTATCTTCTCCGCTGCCCCTTTAAAGAATAGTGAGAATCAGATTGACGGCATTGTGGCAGTGATTGCCGACATTACCGAACAAAAGCAACAAGCAGAACAAGTGCGACTTCTCCAGTCAGTTGTCGTCAACACAAACGATGCCGTTGTCATTACCGAAGCGGAACCCATTAATGAACCTGGCCCTCGTATTATCTATGTCAACGAAGCATTTACCCAGATTACAGGATATAGCCCAGAGGAAGTGTTGGGAAAAACACCTCGGATTTTGCAGGGAACAAAAACCGATCGCGTAGAATTAGACAAGATTCGGACTGCACTTTCGCGCTGGGAACCAGTCACCGTTGAAGTGATTAACTACCGTAAAAATGGCTCGGAATTTTGGAATGAATTCAGCATCGTCCCTGTTGCCGATCAAAGAGGTTGGTATACGCACTGGATCGCCATCCAGCGAGACACAACCGGACGAAAACAAGCAGAACAAGCATTACGACAAAGCGAAGAAAGATTTCGATCGCTAATTGAAAATGCTCTCGATATCATTATGATTTTAAATACAGAAGGCACTATCCGCTACGTCAGTCCTTCTGTAGAAAAAGTCTTAGGATATTTAGTATCTGAACTCGTGGGTAAGAAAATATTTGAGCCAATTCACCCAGATGATTTTACCACTACTTACTACAGTTTTACCAATACCCTGCAAAGTGCAGAAATAAACCGTCCGATTGAGTTCCGCTATCGGCACAAAGATAATTCTTGGCGAACCTTAGAAGCGATTAGCCAGCCTTTTATCGACAATGCAGCCACGACACAAATTATAGTCAATGCTCGTGACATTACCGAGCGAAAACGACTGGACGAAATTCGGTTAGCCCTAGAGCGTGAACAAGAACTCAGTATTCTGAAAACCCGCTTTTTTTCAATGGCATCCCATGAATTTCGCACCCCACTCAGCACCGCTTTGGCAGCAGCTCAAATCCTAGAAAACAGTCCAGACGAATGGAATGATTCCCAAAAGCGACTGAGAAATCTGCACCGAATTCAGGATTCTGTGAGGAATATGGTGCAGTTGCTGGATGATATTTTAACCATCAATCGCGCCGAAACAGGGAAACTAGAATTTAATCCAAAACTTCTGATTTTGGACAATTTTTGCTATCAATTTGTGGAGGAAATGCGACTCAGTGCTGGCAGTCAGTATACCCTCACGTTTACCTGTGAGGGAAATCCAATTCCCGTTTGTTTGGATGAAAAGTTGTTGCGTTCTATTCTATCGAATGTGTTATCGAATGCGATCAAGTATTCGCCCAATGGAGGTAATGTTCATCTTGGTTTAGAGTTTCAGCCATATGCTGTTATCCTCCGGGTTCGCGATCGAGGAATTGGCATTTTCCCTGAAGATATAAAGCAGTTGTTTGAGCCATTTCAGCGAGGTAAGAATGTCCGAACTATCCCTGGTACGGGATTGGGGTTGATCGTGGTCAAAAAGTGCGTGGACTTACATCAAGGTAGCATTCAGATTACCAGTGAAGTTGGTATTGGTACAAATTGTGTCGTGACACTTCCGTTGGTATAGCCGAAGTTCGGCAACGGATTGTGTAGTGACAATTTTGAGGGGATCGAAACTCTAAAGATAGACCGTAATGTTTACTTGGGGAAGCAGGAAAATGCTTTTAATTCTTATGCCGTCGCCGACAAAACCAACCAAAAATGTTCAAATCTCCCTGCATTTTTTGCACTTCCTGCTGGTGCTGCTTGGCTGTAGCATAGTACCATTGACAGTGTTGTTCTAGTTCTTGACGGTACTTAACTTCGGAATAAAAATCCCGAACAATTTGGTTTTGTTGTAAACTTTCGGCCGCGGGAGTGGATTCTGGGACAATACCTTGCAACTCGTGAGGCAACATAATTGTTTGGGGCGATTATGCCAAAGATTGGCTGTAATTACTCTAAACTAACACACTTTCTTCCTTCGTGTCCTTAGCGCCTTCGCGGTTCAATTAATCTTAAATCCAAAATCCAAAATCTAAAATTCCCCTAAAGCCATCCTAGCAGGCGATATACAATTAAGCCAATATATTCTTTCAACGCTGTGGTTGACTGGTGTAACTGATAGGAATCCGGTAGACAATTGAGTATCACTGCTTGCCAATTGCTTTGAGAAGTTGCCATATCCTGTTGAGTAATATGAAAATCTGTGGGTGCAGCAATTGCTTTTATTCCCTGACGCTGAAAAATTAAAAGCGATCGAGTCATGTGCATCGCCGATGTTACTAACAAAATTGACCCTTTGATATTTTTAGCATCTAAAATTTTTCGCACATTTACCGCATTTTGATAAGTGTTATTTGAATCGGGATCTTGCAGAATTGCTGATGCAGGTACGCCGGAAGTTTGGGCGATTTCTGCCATGTCTGCCGATTCGGGAGATCCGCCACCTTTCCACTCTACTCTACCGCCACTGAGAATTAGCAGAGGGGCTTTTCCTTGACGATACAGTCGGGAAGCGTAAATAATGCGATCGCCAGCTTCGCCCAATTCCACCCAAGGCCGTGGCGGTAAAGCAGCTTTGACACCACCACCCAAGACAATAATAGCATCAGCTTGGGGCAATTCTGTTGTTGGTAAATTTTGCCATTCGAGGGATTTAACTAGAGACTTGGAAACCCAACCGCTACTTCCCAAGAGTAAAATAATTACAGCTACAGCCATTGGCAAAGCCGACCATTTCCGACGCTGCAACACCATGATTAAAGCCGCCATCATTAACAAGCAACTCAACCCCAAAGGATAGATAAAAAGTGGTAGTAGCTTTGACAAAAATACAAACATTAAACTTCTCCAATCATGCTTGTGGAACAGGCCATCCAGCCTGTTCAAGACAAGCTTTTTGGGGAATGTCTATCAGTGTCACAACCATAAGTAAGGTGTTCTACTATCGACAAACCATGGATAATTCGTTCATCCTCAAATTAGTAGAACACCCTAAGAATCGATAGTCCTGTGCCACTTAGCATCAGTCCTAAACTTGTATTAAAAATCAAAATTTATCCTCTGGTGCTGACAACCAGCCTAGTAATGTAGAAGCTTGACGGGTAGACCCTTTACCGTATTTGCCCTCGGTTTCTACTACTTCTTTATTCAGGATAGCATCAGAGGGTTTGTCCTTGGGACGTTTATTGGGGTTGAGTACCAGTTCATTATGCCACCAAGCTACGACCAAACCCACGGCTCCACCTCCCACCAGGCCGAAGATAATACTTATGGGCAAAGTAGAGCCTATTAAGCGAAAGCCCACAGTAAATAACACAAACCAAATCAATGCGGGGTTAAACCCCTTGGTATCTCTACTAAATTTTGGCATGGGCTTCCAAGTCCTTTTTCTAATATAACGGAAAGATATTTACCAGATTAGCATCAAATTAAAATCAACGGGATATATTAGACTTCAGCAGAAACGCAATATTTAAACAGACATCCTGCTGGTTCCACAATAATTATTGGAGATTGCTATTATAGCTCAAAGTCTGACATTGTATCTATAATTTTTACATAACTTTGCTCAACTTCTGTGAATGGTTCAAAGGCTGTTTGCTGGGCATTCAATAGTTCTGCTGTGGCGTCAGTAATATCGCCCTTGCGCCGTTGCAGACGTTCTCGCAATACTTCTGTTGGCGCAGTGCAGTAAAGGATTTCCAGTGGCAAATTGTGAGATTGAGTCAGATCGATCGCGTCTGTTCTCCAGGAAGCGCGATCGAACTTGGCATCCAAAATCACTTTCCAACCTCTGTCTGCCAACATTACCCCCAACTCTAACAATCTACCATAGGTCTTGGCAGTCATTTCATCCGAGTACAAATCTTGCCCGCCCCGCTCATGTACAGGAATTCCACCTAAATGTTTGCGAACAGCATCGGAACGAAGGTGAATTGCACCGGTGTGACGAGCCAAATATCGACCCACTGTACTCTTACCAGCACCGGATAAACCTGACATTAAAGTTAACTTTCCTTGACGCGGTTTTGTATATTCCCAAGCTAATGTATAGTAATGAGCTGCTGTTTGTGAAATCTGCGTTTTGTCAGCAGTTGAAATACTAGCATCATCCAACATCAACGAAGTTACTTTGGCTCTCACATAAGCTTGACGACTTAAGTATAGTGGCAGCACTTGCAGTCCTTCCCAATCCCCTGTTTCTTCAATATAAGTATTGAGAAAAGCATTGCCTAATTCTCGGCAGTCCCGCGATTCCAAATCCATCACGGTGAAGGCAATATCGTACATCACATCCACAAACCGAAAAGGCTCGTTAAATTCAATACAATCAAATAGCAATATTTTATCTTGCCACAAGGCGATGTTTCGCAAGTGCAAATCTCCGTGGCATTCGCGAATTTTATGATTGGCTATGCGGCGGTTAAATAACTCTTGATTTTCGGCAAAAAATGAGTCTGTATAATTTTGGGTTTCCTGATATTGTGCTTGAGTCTGCGGCCCACCGATATATTTTTGCGAAATCAGGTAATTATTATCTATTGCCTTGCGAATTTGGTTGACTTCGCCAAATTTGCTGATATACTTATTGGTAAGTGTAGTGCCGTGAAATTTGGCAACTTCCCGCCCTAAATCTGCCATCAGTTCCTCCGTCAACTCTCCCCGTTCCAATAAACTCAGAAACAGCGAAGTTTGGGGAAATTCACGCATTTTCAAGACGTATTCCACAGGAATTTCAGCCGAATTTGTCGCTCCTGCATCCTTGGCAAATTGAAAGCGATCGCCTATTTGAACAATGGGCAAAACTTCCAGGTAAATTTCCGCTGCTGTTCGCTGATTCATTTGCAATTCTTGATGGCAAAAATGCTTTCTTTTCTCTAAGGTTGAATAATCCAAAAAGCCAAAATTGACTGGTTTTTTGATTTTGTAAACATATTCTCCGGTCAGGAATACAAAGGAAATGTGAGTCTGAATTAACAGGACCGGTTCTGTGACTGTGTGGGGATAAAATCCTGGCTGCAACATTTGCTGAATCAAAGGGGGAAAAGTCATATTGATTTGGGATTTTAGATGGGGATGAGAGAAATTTTTTAGTTTTGATTCAAGTTAAAGAAAATCTATGTTGACTTGAAGCCGATTTATTATAAAGTTGATAATTAGTGTCAACCAAAATTTAGCGATGACTGAAAACAATCAAGATTTGGGTTCCGTGGATGTGTTCGGCGTGGGCAATGCCCTCGTAGACATCTTAGCATTAGTGGAAGATGATTTTGTCCTGAAACACGGACTGAATCGTGGCGGGATGACGCTGATGGATTCGGAAATCCAGGGGGGGATTTTGCACGATTTGGAACACACTTCGCTGCAAATGCGATCGGGGGGTTCTGCCGCGAATACGATGATTGGTGTGGCTCAGAGCGGTGGTAAAGGCTATTATTCAGGGAAGGTTGCTAAGGATACTAATGGCGAATTTTATCGGCAAGATTTGCTGGAGGCGGGGATTGATTTTAACGTCCATCCTGCTGAGTCTAACGGACCTACTGGTACTTGTGTGGTGCTGACTACTCCTGATGCGGAACGCACTTTGTGTACTAATTTGGGGGTTTCTACTACTCTGGCGGCGACGGATATTGATGTCGATCGACTATCTCATTGCAAGTATAGTTATGTTGAGGGCTATCTGTGGGATGCTCCCGATCCGCGAAAGGCTAGCATTGAAACGATGGAACAGTCTAAGCGCCTGGGCGTGAAGGTGGCTTTTACTTTTTCTGATGGCTTTTTGGTCGATCGATTTGCGGATGATTTTCACAAGGTGGTTTCGGAATATTGCGATGTCATCTTTTGCAATGCTGATGAAGTTCGCAGCTTTTTTAAGGAGGAATCTTTGGAGGAGTGTGCTCGGAAAATGAGCGAAATTTCGGACTTGGCTTTTATTACTAATGGGGATAAGGGCTGCGTTGTTGTGGAAAATAAACAGATTGTTGATGTGGCTGGATTTCCGGTAAAGGCGATCGATACTGTGGGTGCTGGCGATGCTTTTGCGGGCGGTGTTTTGTTTGGGATTACTAATGGTTTGAACTCTGTACAAGCGGCTCGTTGGGGCAATTTTTTAGCTTCTCTGGTGGTGCAGGTTTATGGGCCTCGTCTTGAGGGTTCTCAGGCTCATCTTTTGAGTCAGGTGATTTCTGGTTAGGAATTGAAAAGGGCGATCGCACTTTTTGTCATCAAGGGCGATCGCACTTTTTGAAATCTATAGCAGTCCTTGCAGGAGTCGTAAAGTTTTTTACCCCACCCCAACCCGGACCTTAGTAAGGTCCGGGAGTAAGAAATTCACAAATGATTTAGGATTGCTATATCCACTGTGGCACTGGCTTTTTGGCCCGTGCCACAGTGGATAGGAGTCACTTCCCAAGCACAGGCTATTTTGCCAGTACCACAGTGGCAGCAGATGAAAAAAGGATATGTTAAAATAAATAAAATCCTAACTAATTGTAGCTCAAATGGTAACAACCACATTGACTCCTCCTCTACAAAGTAGCGAGGAAAAATTAATTACCTTGACCGCCATTAAATGGCAAACATTTAAAGCGATAATGTCCGATGTCGGCGATGGTAGAGCGTGGAGAATTGCTTATGCTGAAGGAGTCTTAGAAATCAGAATGCCACTAACTGAACATGAAGAACCAGTAGGAATGATAGAACACTTTGTTGGTGTTATAGTAGATGAAATGGAAATTGAAATGAGGCAGATCGGTGCATTGACTTTAGAACGGGAAGATTTAAATCGTGCTATTGAACCGGATAGTTGTTTTTACATTCAAAATGAATCGGTAGTCCGAGGTAAAAGCATCAGTTTACCCGCCGATCCGCCACCGGATTTAGTGGTAGAATCAGACTACACGAGTTCTTCTTTGAATAAGTTCTCAATTTATGCCGCTCTGGGAGTTCCTGAAATCTGGAGATATCGCAATCAATCTCTTGTAGTGTATCAATTGGTTGAGGGAAGTTATCAGGAGAGGGAGAATAGTTTGGCTTTTGGGTTTTTGCCGATCGCCGAAATTCCAGCTTTTATTGAGCAAAGTAAAACCATCGGGCCAAGGGCGGCGGTGCGTTTGTTTCGGCAAAAAGTTAGGGAATTTTTGAACCGTAGATGAAGACAGCGATACTTGGAATAACAAAGTTTTATTGAAACTTCAAAGCATCCCTGTTTAAATTGCCATAGTTTGCAGCAGTTTTCCCTGTGAGAGGCGATCGCCCTCAGCCTTTATTGAAGATTTATTAAAATATATAAAATTATATAACAGATCGATCCAGTAATCTATCGGTAGATTATAATTTTTATTGATTTTTGATTTTTAGGAAGCAAGTTAGATTATGGGAATTTCTTTGGGCAAAGGACAGGGCCTCTCACTTAGCAAAACCAACCCCGGTCTTTCGGAAGTCTTTTTCGGTTTAGGATGGGACGTTCCATCTAATAGCGATACTAATTACGATTTAGATGCCTTTGCATTACTTTTAGACGCTAACGAAAAGCTAATTTCTGACGATCATGTAATTTTTTACAATAATCTCACCAGCCCCGATCCAAGTCAATCAGTTCAGCACATGGGGGATAACTCCACAGGTGAAGGTGAGGGGGATGATGAAGTCATTAAAGTTAATTTAAAAAGAGTGCCTGCTGAGGTAACAAAAATTATTTTTACTGTAATGATTTGTGACGGAGAAGAACGCAATCAAAATTTTGGACAAGTAGAAAATGTGTTTGTGCGCTTAGTTAACGCTCAGACCCAAGAAGAAGTTCTACGCTGCAATCTTGCAGATAATTACTCTGTTGAAACAGCAGTGATCCTGGCTGAATTATACCGCCAAGATGGAGGATGGACGGTTAAGTCTGCAAGCAAAGCCTATAATGGTGGCGCTCAAGAATTAATTGATAGTTACACTGCTCCTCCTCAAGAAGCTGCAAATAATGTGCGTAAGCCGGTTGTCAACTGGCGCTATCGTCTACAGCATCAAAACAATAATTGATATGCTGTTTCTTAACTTTCATCAAGTCTAGAATCAGCTCGGTGGTGATATTCTGGCGAGTTTATTTGTGTTAGGATAGTTAGGTTTTTATGCACCCACTTACTCGTCTAGAAGAACAGCGATCGAGGGCAGGGGTTTGTTTTAGAGGGCGATCGCACTTTTTGTCGTAAGGGCGATCGCACTGGGAGCATCCCGATTTTGTAGTAGGGGCGAAGCATTCCGGCAGATCAGATTATGACTGTTATTGAACAAATTTACGCAATCGTCAAAACTCTTCCCCAAAATCAAGCTAGCGAAATTCTCACTTTCGCTGAGTTTATTCGTGCTAAGTACCTGAATGCAAACCAATCCACCGACACAGTAGATGCTTTAACTCCTTGGCAGGAAGTGGTTTATTTCCTCGCTGGAACCTGGGCAGAAGACTTTCCTACTCTGGAAGAGATTCGTGCCGAGTCGGGGGAAGACATTTTGCGGGATAGCTTTTAGATGTATATTTTGGATACAAATACATTAATCTACTACTTCAAAGAATGCTGGTTTTTGTCAATTTTCCAAAATGTATTGACTGATAATATTTTTGAGTTCTTGAGGAGCTTCTTTGGCGATCGCAGCTCCTAAATCGGGACGCACAACCCACCACCAAACCAGTTGTTCTAAACGATCGGGTAGATTTTCATTAGGACACAATTCGATCGTACTTTCATTGACACCAATAATGTTAGCACAAAGGTCATTAGCAATGGCAACGCGATCGTCTAGCTTTTCAAACTGTACGATATCTTGCCAGCTAATTTCATTGGGAATAGAATTGAGAATTGATTGGATATCTAGAGTCAGCATTAAACTGTTCCTCCGAAAGCTATAATAACTCTAATGCCAAAGTCTTGTTGTTATGCAAAAGATTGAGTGCTGAGCCATCCTCTAACTGTTATACAGTCCGTACCTGTGAGTTCAGGTTGGAGGGAGTTGTAGAAATTGGTAATTTCTTGATGAATTGACCCCGTACTTTAAGGGTGAGGCGTAATTGCAATAACTGTGATTACACCTTTCCCCGGGCCATAATACCAGAAGACTCGAAATGCTGCTGGGGTTTTATTTTCGACGTAAGCCTCAAATACTTCCTCTTCATTAGGGCCAGATAATGTATCGTATTTATGAGTTTTCAAGCTGGGATGGCGTAAATTAGTTGCCATTAATCCAAGTGTTTTAAGCACTTTATTGTATTTTTTAGCATCTAATTCCTGAAGATTAACCAAGCTATCTCTAGCTGATGAAGAAAATTCTATCCGAAAATTCATTCCTCTTCAATCTCCAAATCAGCATACTCAGAGAAGTCACCCAAATCGTGTACTTCACCTTTAGCTGCTTGGGCGAGGCCGCACTTAACGGTGGCTAATGCTTGGGGGTTTTGCCACAACCACTGTTCGCGATCGGGTATGTTGGTTATTGGGTCTAATAGAATTTGTCCGGCTTCGTTGACGAGAACGCGATACTCTGTTGACTTGGGTTCGAGGTTTAAACTTAGGTGTCCTTGAGTATCTGTGCTGATTAAGTTTTTCAGAATCCAAAACATATTTTTCAGCTATTATAAAATTAGGTAAAACTCTCTAGGGTAGAGTTTCACTCAATTATAACAAATTAGATGTTGTTTGTCTATTATGAATTTAAGGGCGATCGCCGCAGGTCGTCGCGGACTTGTATCCCTGTAGGATGAGCCATAATAGACAAAGCTGCAACCCTTGTAGTGCGATCGATTAACCAGCAACTATTGGAGTGTTTGATTTATGCTAATTCAGAAGATCGTTCAAGAACTACAAGACATCCCCGAAGACAAACTCGCAGAAATCTATGACTTGATTCACTACTTTCGCCTCGGATTAGGACGAGAACAGCCACAGCCTCGCACCCCTGGTTTACTGACGGGAAAACTCGGTGATGCTTTTTTTGAACCCCTACCATTCGAGGAACTCGAACAATGGGAATAAGCTACCTCATTTCGCGCTTACTTGACAAAAGAAATTAGCTTAGCTAAGATAAAACTTAGTTGAAATTATCTATAGCATATGCACATAATCAGCTACCGACGGATGCGTGAATATAGCGAAAGTCATGCTGATTGTCTGGAAGCCCTGGATAACTGGTTTAAAATTTCTAGCAAAGCTAAATGGTCACATTTAGTTGAAGTGCAATCTGTTTTCCCTAAAGCTGAAGCCGTGGGAGGTTTTACGGTTTTCAATATCAAAGGTAACAACTATCGATTGATAGTTAGTATCGATTATGAAAGCCAGTTAATTTATATCAAATACATTCTTACTCATGCTGAATATGATAAGGAAAAATGGAAAAATGACCCTTATTTTTAATCCAGATAAATACAAAGAGTTATTGTCTCAGTATCAGCCAAAAATAATTAGAAATGAAGCTGAGAATGAAAAGGCTTTGGTGATGGTGGAAGAGTTGATGCACCGTCGCGATCGCACTCCTGAAGAAGATGAGTTATATGAATTGTTGATTGCATTGATTGAAAAATTTGAGGAAGAATACTACGCACCGGGAGCAACGGCTACACCTCGTTCACTGTTATTGTTTTTGATGGAACAGCGATCGCTAAAACCTGCGGATTTAGTGGGAATTATTGGCTCTGAAGAAGGAGTATATCAACTGGTTAACGGTGAGGGATATTTCAGCAAAGAGCAGGCGTTGATTCTGGGTAGTTTGTTTCATGTAGAGCCGAGTTTATTTACTAACTAACACATAGGGCCCAGAAACCGGGTTTTTGTGAAAATACTTCGCCGCAGCCAACAGATTCGGTAAAAACCCGGTTTCTTTAGTCGGAGTGCGTATCGATCGCCCTATTATGAACTAGAGAGCGAGCGCCTGCGTTCGGCCAGTCGCTCATCGCTGTTAAGCTGTAGCAAATTGACAGTTGTGCGGCCTTCTGGGGTTAACCCAATAATCCTGCCATTATCTAAGGTAAAATGTTCGGGCCAGTTCTGCGTCCGGGGGTTGAACAGGAAACTAAAAGCGCTAGTCTGGGGATCGAAAGAACCGAGGTCTGTCCCTTTATATCGGTTGCACCGCCAGCAAGCCAAGGCGAGATTATCCGCATCAGTTGTACCTCCGTGCTTTAGAGCAATTATGTGGTCAACTTCGTGAGGGAAAAAACTCAAAGAAATTCCCAGCAGACAATACTCGCAGCCGTAGGAAGCGCGTTCTTCAATATATCGGCGAAGGGTGGCAGAAATATAAGTCACAAATCAAGATTGGCGGGTGATATAAGGTAGGTTGCCCATTTTGAGCATGATTACTAGATGTTCAATCCGCTCGTATTCATCTAGTTCTAGTTGTTCTGCGTTCGTGAGTTCACCGGCTTTGCTGCGGGCTACCAATATCCGCAGGCGTTCTTGCATTTCAGGAGTGGGACGGAAGGCTGCGATTTCTGCTGCTGTGGGCGCGCTAGCAAGAAAGTTTAAAATATAGCGGTAGGTGCGGGACGGCAATACTGGCTGCTCGACGCACAGGCGCAAGAGTTCTGGCAGTTGTTCGCCCAAGAGTGCGAGTTGCTCTGAGAGCTCGTCGGGAACTTCAATGGTGATGGTTGTCACTGGTAAAACCCTCAAATTGCAGGAGCTATTACTTATTCTAAGGCTTTTTGTCGAAAGGGCGATCGCACTTTTTGTCGTAAGGGCGATCGCACTTTTTTTAATCGCAGATGAACAAGGATGGATGTGGAGGGATTAAGGGCGATCGCGCTTTTTTTCGTAAAGGGCGATCGCCTGTGGAACTAAACCGATTATAATTGCTAAAATAAAACTGAACTGCTCTTTATCTATAATCAGATTATGACTGTTATTGAACAGATTTATGCGATCGTAAAAACTCTTCCCCAAAATCAAGCTAGCGAAATTCTCACTTTCGCACAGTTTATTCGTGCCAAGTACCTGAATGCGAACGAATCCACCGACACAGTAGATGCTTTAACTCCTTGGCAGGAAGTGGTTTATTCCCTAGCTGGAACTTGGGCAGAAGACTTTCCTACTCTGGAAGAGATTCGTGCTGAGTCGGGGGAAGACATCTTGCAGGAGAGCTTTTAGATGTATATTTTGGATACAAACACATTAATCTACTACTTTAAAGGACAAGGACAAGTTGCCCAAAACCTTCTGTCAGAGTGAAAACAGCTTTATGGTGGAAAGTAGCGATAGATATCTTTCCGGTGAAGCACCCTGGCAAAAGTAACAGTTTCGCCATCAAAATAAAAACCTATTCGATAGTCGCCAACCCGAAGCCGATACGCATTATCATCACCTTTCAATTTTTTTAAGTTAACAATTGTCTGTAAATCATTACTATTTGAAATTTCCGCAAAAGCAAAATCCTTGATTTGCTCAAAGACAGGCGTACTTTTAAGAGCTTTTAAATCCTTTAAAAAACTGGGCAGATATTCGACTTTCATTCTGTTTCCAGTTCGGCAAGTGCTTGCTGTAAATTTAAGGGGGTTTCATTTTTTACTGCGCCCATAGCCAATAGAAGTCCTCTATCTTCCATCGCTTCTAGGAAATACTGATAGTCGTTATAATCTAGAATGACTTGACTGATGTTGCCCTCGGCATCGAATATCAATTCTTTAGCCAGTGGATAGTCTTCTATTTTCATACACTTTTATGGTGAGATGAGTTGGAAGGGAATGATGCTTTTATTATAGCTGACAACCTTGGGGCGATCGCACTTCGTCTGTTTTTGCTAAAATTAAATAGCTCTAAACATTACCAATTAGGAGCCTTTGACGCTTTATGTCTAAGCAATCAGTCATCACAAAGTATATTGAAATTACACCGGGAGTGCTTGGTGGTAAACCACGCATTGCCGGTCATCGAATTTCTGTAGCACACATCGCTGAAATGTATCTGAAGATGGGAGAGTCAATAGAAGAAATCGCTAGGGATTATAATTTGTCACCTGCTTCGGTTCATGCAGCCATGACTTACTATTACGATAATCGAGAAGAAATTGACCGCCGCACTGCTGAATCAGATGCTTTTGTCGAAGAGTTGAAGCGCAAGAGTCCACCTTCTCGTTTGCAGGAAAAGCTGAGGGAAATTAGAGGTGAGTGAACGCATCCGCTTTCATTTAGATGAGAATGTTAAATCGGCTGTGGCGCGAGAATTGCGCCGACGATTAATTGATGTTACAACAACTATTGAGGCGGGGTTACTTGCTCGGAGTGATGAATCACAGTTAGCATTTATCTGCGAACAAAAGCGAGTGATTATGACTCACGATGATGATTTTTTAACGATTGCTAGTCTTAGCAGCGAGCATCCAGGTATTGCTTATTGTAAGCAAGGTACTCGTTCGATCGGACAAATCATTGAAGCTCTGGTTTTGATTTATGAAGTGTACACGCCTGAAGAAATGCTTGGGCGTGTTGAGTTTTTGTGAGAAATGGCAAAGGGCGATCGCGCTTTTTGTCGTCAAGGGCGATCGCCTGTGGAACTAAACCGATTATAATTGCTAAAATAAAACTAAACTGCTCTTTATCTATAATCAGATTAAGTCTTACGCATGGAGCCCAGAAACCGGGTTTTTGCGAAATACTTCGTTGTCACCCGCAGATTCGGTAAAAAACCCGGTTTCTTTGTCGGAGCGCATCAGTCCTGCAATACTTATTCTAGGGCTTTAATGCGTTACTGACATCCCCGAATATTCCTTCTAATTCCTGACCATTCATTTGCTAAACTAGATTGAGAACTAGAAATTTTCCGACCCAACATTTGAGGATTTCTTTCATAAAAAATCAGGTCGGCTTTATAGTCACATATTTTTACTCTGTCGTTGGTGTTTGAAGGTGTACCATAGTTAGATATTTCGGCTAGTTTTTCAATAGACATCATGCCCTCATTCGTGCGACCACCAATTACCCATGCAGGATAGCTATAAACTCCTGCTCTTTGGCACTGCGAATTAAATTCACCATTTCTACCATTAGGGTAGCATTCAATGTATTGAACTTGGCTGAAAACATCTCCGAACAATTGCGCCTGTCTTCGAGTGTAAGGACACCAAGAAGCACCGTACAGCTTAGCACCTGCTTGTTTGAGATGATAGGCTAGGGATGCGGCGGTTTGTGCGGTGGCTGGTTTGACTAGACTGGTACAATCTATGCCAATTGCACTGATTAGGGCTAGTGCTCCTAATATCTTGAATTTTAGTTTAATCATGATTCAATCTCTATGAGAGGGTTGGGATTTAAGGACGGTGGTTGTGGGGATGTGTGGGTGTTGGGGATTGTTTTAGAGGGCGATCGCACTTTTTGTCGTAAAGGGCGATCGCTCTTGATATGGCGAACCAATATTTTCTAGACAATCTTGAAGTTGTCTAGAAAATTCAAATCACTCTTAGTGAACTTACCGTTGATAATTATTGCTAGAAACTCACCATTAGCTTTGAGAACGGTTTGTCCGCCAAACGGCCCAAATCCTCCCTCGTCTACTACCTCAACCATATTCGAGTTTAAGCCGCCTGCTAACCCAATCCTATCAGCACCGCCTGTCCCAAAAAAACCAGTGCCAAAGTCTGTAATAATATCAGCCTCCTCTCTACTAGCAGCACCATCGCCGGGTGAAAATACAAATATATCGCTACCCAAACCTCCAGTTAGAGTGTCTTTACCTTTCCCACCAATTAGGGTATCGTCTTCTTTCCCACCCCATATTATATCGTCATCTGCATCACCAAAAAGGATGTCATTGTCCTTTTGGCCATTGATGCTATCGTTACCTTGATCGCCGCGAATGGTATCATTGCCCGAACCACCAAACAGTAGATCACCTTCTGCCTTACCGTAAATTATGTCGTTACCCAGACCGCTATTATAACGTAAGCTACCCTGAGAATTAATTCCAACATCATCAAAAACATCTAGAACAATAGTATCCTTTTTGTTGGTACCGTATACAATGTCATCAAGATTGCCACCATCCTTATTTTTTACAGTCAAAAATAGTGGCTTGGGCAAATCTTTATCATCTTTGAGATTCTTTGTTTCAATCGTGGGAGTATTAAATGCCAGAATTCCCGCATGGCGATTATCATAAGCCTTCTCTTTGCCTTTGAGATCGGTCAAAATAGGACTGGGGTTCACTAACTTCCCAATATCTGCCAACTCGTTTTTTTGGATAATCAGATTTTTGAACGCTTCGACAACCCACAGATGCTCTTGCCCTGTGTCATTACGATCTCGATCTCGATCGCTAAAACTCATTTGGAATGACTCGTCTGCTTGTGCTGCAAAAATTTGATTTCCAGCCAGACTGTTTTTGCCAACAAAAGCTCTAGAAAAATTTGATACTTCTTTGAAGTTAGGCAGATAGATTTGTTGATCTCCTGACTCAGGAGATATAAAATCCATTACTGGTGTTCTCCCATCTATATCATATCCAAATCCAGGCTGTTCGAGCGATAAGACGCTAAGGCTCAGTTGAGATGGTGGATCGAGGACAAATATGGTATTGACACCTCTCCCTTTACCATTTTGATCTATACCTTGTTTTGCTTTTGTTTGCTTTTCTTGCCATACGCGAGCAATTTCATTACTCAGTAATGAACCCAGGCTATGACCAATTAAATTAAGATTTTTACTGGCATACTCAGCATCAACTCCAAACTCTTTTTCCAGCTTCTCTACTACCCACTCAGCAATGGGTCTAATCCACTTAGCAGCAGTGTAATTGCCAAGCCTTAATAGAGCAAGTGCACCAAGTGGATCAGATTCTTTATCATTCAGCTTACCGCCAGCCGCTGCTTCCTTCCAGTCTAGAAGTAGAACTCGATCGTCTGGATTTGCCTGAGCAACTGCTTTTCCTAAATCAGAAAAATCTCCTGCATATGAAGGATCGTCGTCAGCACTAACATTCCAACCATGAATGACGATCCATGTTTTATTTGCCTGAGTTGAGCTTTCTGGAACGAATTTAAGATTGACATTTCGTTGAGAAGGATCGAGCTTTCCCAAATCATCTTTGATTAGCAAATCATCCGGTAAATATCCGTAGGGGAATTTATCAGATGCTTCTTGTAGTCTAGCATTGACATCAGGTATAGGAATTTTTATATTTACGGCTGACAAAGCATTAGTTAAAGCTGTAATTCCCGTTGGCACCGCAGACACGTTCGGCGTCGCGATATTACGTTTTAGTTTTTGATCGGTTATCGAGTCAACAAAGTCAGCCTTGACTGCGCCTTTTGCATTAGCAGGAATTATACGCAATGTTTGTCCGACAGCACTGATTGAGCTACCTGTACCAGTATTGAGAACCAGTTTTAAAGGATAGTTACCTGGAGAAAGATTGTTGGGTATGGTTATTTGTGTGTCAAATTGAACTGGATTTGAGCCAACAGAAATACTAACTAAACTTACTGGTATGGGATTGTCTCCCAAAAAGGCTTTCAGGTTATTAAGGAGAAAACCAGTTGGATCGGAACTGGCATTATTGATGCCTGTCGCTAAACCATTGACTAAAATTGTGCCGCCTGGAATAAGTGTTTTATCGCCATCTGCCAAATCTGAGGCACTGGCGATCGAGATTGAGCTACTGTTAGTGCTTGGCTGTTGTGTGTTATTTGAAGTTGGTTTTGGAATTGGAATAGTCAGGGGTGTCGGAGTTGGAGTTGGAGTTGGAATAGTTATGGGAGTTGGTGTCGGAGTCGGAGTTAGGGGTGTTGGAGTTGGAGTTGGAGTTAGGGGAGTTGGAGTCGGAGTCGGAGTTAGGGGTGTTGGAGTTGGAGTCGGAGTTAGGGGTGTTGGAGTTGGAGTCGGAGTTAGCGGAGTTGGAGTCGGAGTTGGTGTTGGAGTCGGAGTTAGGGGTGTTGGAGTTGGAGTTGTGGTTCGAGTCGCAGATGGGATAGATGATGCTCCTATCACTGAATAACTAGCAAAAGAACCAGCAGCAGCAGGAACAGTTAAGCCTCCATCAGGCGTAACTGAACCCGTAACTGGATTGATAACGACTCGTTGAGTTTTACTAGCAAAATTGTTGTTGTCAAAAGCATTAAATCCAAAAAGAGTATTAGACTCATCAAAATACAACCCGCGAATGTCACGAAAACGAGAAGTATCAGTCTTGAAGTCCAGGTCAATAATTTTAGTGACCTCCCCAGTCAAAGAAATAGAGAAGAGACTGTCTTTCAACAAAGATGAGTTTGAAGAGAATCCTATTATAGGTGTCCCTAGAGCTATAAATTGATTCCTTTTTGGATCAAACGTTAGATTGGAAATACTAAACTTAGGATCAAGTTTAGCTACTAATGATGCCTGAGCTGTATCGGGATCAATTGTGTATAAACTAAAATCATTGGAGAAGACAGAAGAAGAGCGACTACCTAAGCCATATAGTACATTATTTGGAGCAAATTCTAATGAATCCCACCTAATATCTTTGCCAAGGTTTCCAACAACTGAAGTGGATTGTGACTTCGGCTCTATCCTGTACAACAAATCATTACCAAAATCACTCTTGATACCAAAAATTTGGCTATTACTCGATATAGCTATATCCTTCAATTTTTCATCAGTAAACCCAATCCGTGTAAACTTCCCTAATGCATCAACTGTTCCTAATGTGTCACCATATGGTGAGCTGTCTTGTAGATTAATGACTAATGATGCCGAGCCTAGCGAGTTAGTATTGATTGTATAATCACCGCCGAAACCGGAACCTATAGTGACTGCTTCAAGCTTATAATCAACACCAGGATAAACAGTAAATGCTATTTTAACGGGTGGTTGGACTTTGGTAAGATAGAAGGTACTTGTCTTACTATCAATTACTTTATCAGTAGAACCATTAATCAGTCGCAATCCAGGGGCATCTTTTAATGTAGAAGGATTTAAGCTCACTTCAACTTGCTGCCAATTACTCAAGCCAGTGAAGTCATATTTATCAACAAAATAAGTACTGATTTCCCTGATATCTTGAGAATCATTATCCGTAAAACTTCCATCAATCGTTTGCCCTAAGCTAATATTCGTCATAATCCCATCTCCTCAAAAATATAGTTGCGTCAAAACCAGCAAAGCCCGCCTAGCAAGCTTTCCTAAATACTTATCAGGGCCTTCATCTGCTTTTTATGCAAATCGCCCTGTTTTTGTAACAAAACTTTACATTAGTCCCGATCGCAGATAAGCCGTATCCCCGATCGCCCAACCGATGCACCGTCAAACGTAGCTGACAGCCAGACTCATCACTTCACAATACTCCACAATCCTGAATCTGCATAGGCTAAACGGCTCACCATTTGGCTCAGCAAAAAAGGCTCATTTAGCTCATTTGTCTCATTTGGCTCACTTTTTGGCTCACCAAATCGTGTAACATTCTTGACTAAAGCAGAGTTTCCGTAGAGGAGTCGCAATGGCTGGTTTGCTCAGAGCATCTGAAGAAGGGCTAAAAATCATTGACATGGTGCGACGCAATCTCGGATGGAATAAAACTGAGGATACCTGGTGTGTTGCGGCTTTAGTTTCAACAGCTACCTTAAAGCGGTTTTGGGCGCAAATAGGAATTAGACGAGAGAACTTTATCAATATTTGCCAAGCAGTAGAAATAGAAAACTGGGAATACATTGCTGAAGGTTACAAAAATATCAAAACAGAACCACTCTTTGCCGCCGCGATCGCAGATATCCCCCTCGACAACCAAACCGATCGCACTTTCCCCCTCCCAGAAAACTTACCCCCCGTCAGAAATTGGGTACAGCGCACCAAAGAAATCGACACCTTAAAAACCCTGATCGCTCCTCCCCCCCTTACCAATGAATCGCCTACTCTTGCTCCCCCCCTTACCAAGGGGGGGCTGGGGGGGGTTCCCATTGCCATCTCAATAGTCGGATTACCCGGAATCGGAAAAACCACCCTCGTCAGCCAACTAATTCGCCAACTCCACACCGAAAAAACCCCCTTCACCAGCGCCGCTTGGCAATCCTTGCAATCCGCAACAGGCAAAGCACCCCCGTGCGATCGCACAATTGACTCCCTGCTATTCACCCTCTCCAACGGCGAGATTACCGCAGCCGTCAACGCTGAAAATGACTGTGGCAAAAAAACCGAAAATCTGCTCAAAATCCTCAGAGATAAACCTTGCTTGCTCGTATTCGATCGCGCCGACACACTTTTGAAAGCAGGAGAAGCAAAAGCCGCCGGTTATTTCGCCGAAGATTGTGCAGAATATGCTTGGTTATTCAAACAACTATTAGAAACAGAACATCAAAGCAAAATCCTCTTCACCAGTCGCGAAAGCTTAGCCGAATTGCCGCCAACTGTCACCCGCGAAATCCAGCTCAACGGATTGGATCGAGATGCGGCAATTTCCCTGTTGCAATCTTTTAATCTGACTGCAAATGCAGAGGAATTAGCGGAAATGGGCGATCGCTATTCAGGACATCCCAAAGCCTTACAACTCGTAGCAACCTTGATTCGAGACGATACCGAGTTTCAAGGAAATGTCGGGAATTTTTTACACCAGAGAGACTGGTTGCTGATTCGAGATATTGAAAGTGCGATCGATGAAATGATAGCGCGTCTCAGCGACGGTGAACAAACTTGTCTCAGCCGAATTTCTGTCTATCAAACCTCAGAATATCCCCTATCTTTTGCAGGAATTAGTGCTCAAATGCCAGAAGTTAGCAAGTATGAGCTTAAAGAAAATATTATCCTTGCACTGAAGCGCCGACAATTGCTATATTACGATTACCAACGAGAATCCTATCAGTTGCATCCGCTAGTTCGAGAAAAGGGCGAGTACCTACTAAGTCAACATCCCGAAAATCTCCGTAACGCCCACAGCCAAGCCTATAATTATTATATCAATATTCCCCTCAAACCCGAATCGGAATGGCAAGATATTGAGGATATTCAGCCGTTAATCAGAGCGCATTATCACGCGCATCAGGCTGGAATTTCAGATGCAGCAAATGCGATTATTTCTGAAGTTTGCGAGTATTTGCAACAGTGGAATTGTGCAGAGTTGGTATGTGGAAATCTACCTTTACCATTGTTAACGGAAGCACGGAAATAATATCAGTTCCGGTTGTATTGGAATGATTTAACCGCGAAGGCGCGAAGGACGCGAAGGAAGAGAAGGAAGAGAAGAGAGGATTTTATATAATTGGGAATTGGGAATAGGTCATTGGTGACAAATTAAGACTGAAACCCATAATAAATGTCGCTTTTATGCGAAGTCTAGATCCCCCTAAATCCCCCTTAAGAAGGGGGACTTTGAGAAATACTCTTGTCCTCCCCTTATTAAGGTAACAAGGGGGGGACGAAAGACAAATACTCTTGTCCTCCCCTTATTAAGGTAACAAGGGGGGGACGAAAGAGAAATACTCTTGTCCTCCCCTTATTAAGGTAACAAGGGGGGACGAAAGACAAATACTCTTGTCCTCCCCTTATTAAGGTAACAAGGGGGGACGAAAGACAAATACTCTTGTCCTCCCCTTATTAAGGTAACAAGGGGGGGACGAAAGACAAATACTCTTGTCCTCCCCTTATTAAGGTAACAAGGGGGGGACGAAAGACAAATACTCTTGTCCCCCCCTTATTAAGGGGGGTTAGGGGGGATCTAGACTTCGATACAAACAAAAAAGACTGTCGGCTTGACATTATAATGTTAAAATTATCAATAGCGATCGCACTCCAACGCTAAAATAAATACAAAGCCTCTTAACCCCAACCCAAGAGTCATGACAGCAGTTCAAGAGCTACCCCCTTCCCAAGACATCCAAGAAAATGTTATCTTTCCCCCAGGTGACTTATATAGTGACGAACCTCCTGTGGAAACCGAACTTCATCTCCGACAAATCATCCTATTGCTGCAATGCTTAGAATGGCTGTGGCAAGACAGAAATGACTTCTATGCTGTTGGCAATCTTACCATCTACTACAGTCCCCGCCAGCTTAAATCTGAATTGTGTCGAGGCCCAGACTTTTTTGTAGTTTTGGGAACCGAACGAAAAGCTCGTAAAAGTTGGGCTGTTTGGGAAGAAGATGGCAAATATCCTAATGTAATTGTCGAAATTCTGTCGCCAACAACAGCGGCAACTGACAGAAATTTCAAGAAACTACTTTATCAAAATACGTTTCGCACCCATGATTATTTCTGGTTCGATCCGTATACTTTAGAATTTGCTGGGTTTCATTTAATCGATGGCGAATACCAACCGCTAGAACCAAATTCCCAAGGACATTTGTTCAGTCAACAACTAGATTTATATCTGGGAATACATGACCAAAAATTGCGTTTGTTCACAACAGCAGGAGAACTGATTCCCAGCCCGGAAGAGGTGGCTCAAACAGAGACACAACGTGCTGAACAACAGACACAACGTGCCGATCGCCTAGCGGCAAAACTGCGAGAATTAAATATTGACCCTGATACAATTTAGCAATTTTTCTTGAGAGAGTAGCGAGGTTGATATGAGTCAAATAAATCCCGATCGCATTACTGGTACAATTGCGATCGAAGTTTTGCCTCAATCAAACGGGCCGAAGAGCCCGTTTCTCTAGTCCGCGCAGGCGGACATTGTTTGTGTAGACGCGGTTTCAACCGCCGAGTTTCTAGGTTTCAACTTATTGACTTCAACTACTAGAATATATCCCTCTTTCTTGCAGTTGCTGCATAAAAAACTCTTCCAAACTAGGCTTAGCCAAATTCATGCCAATCAACTGCCCTCCCGTAGCACTCAGACTAGACATAAACTGCTTCGTATCGCCCTGCAAATGACCGTACCACACATCATTATCAACTTCCAGATCCGGTATCCATTTTTTCAGAATATTCAAATGGCCTCCCCTACCTTCAACCCGGTAAGTTTTAGTATTACCCAATAGTTCATCGATCGCCCCAATACAGATTAACTCACCTCTGGCCAAAATTGCCACGCGATCGCAAATCTTCTCCACATCTGAAAGTATATGAGAATTAAAGAAAATCGTTTTTCCTTGACTTTTCAGCGATAAAATGATCTCCCGCATCTGATAGCGTCCCATCGGATCTAAACCCGACATCGGCTCATCTAAAAATACCACCTCTGGATTATTAATTAAAGCTTGAGCCATACCAATTCTTTGCAGCATACCCTTAGAATACTGCCGCAATTGCTTTTTGATTGCCGCCGATTGAGCTAGGCCAACTAAGTCTAGCAAATGCGGAATTCGCTGTCGCTGAATCGACGGCGGAATTTGAAACAAACCCGCTGCAAATTGCAGAAATTCCCAGCCCGTGAGATAATCGTAAAAATAGGGATTTTCTGGCAAATAGCCGACTCGTTGCTTCACCGCGCGATCGCCCAAAGGCCTCCCCAACAACAGCGCCCTACCAGAAGTAGGCCGTACTATACCCAGCAAAGTTTTCAGCAGGGTAGTTTTCCCCGCCCCATTTTGTCCTAACAGCCCGAAAGTTTCGCCCTCAGAGATAGTCAGAGTACAATTCTTCAGCGATTCAATTTTTTGGTTCATCCAGAAGCCAGTACGGTAGAACTTCCCCAGATTAAATGTTTCCACTACTGGTGGCGCGGTGGGCATCTCGATAGTCATTGGCGCATCTATAAGAGGTTCCATTTTCGTCATATAAATAAGTAGCACCTGATTATATTCTATTCCATAAGTCCTGTAATCATTACTCCCTTTAATGTTAAGCTTATATTAGCTGTACCTAATTATTACTGAATATGGAACGTTCAAAAATTATTGCTATTATCACAGGCGTGTTTTCTATAGTATTAGCACTGGGCTATCTGCTGCTCGTCACTCTCCTGGACTTCCGAGGCGAAATGGTTCCCGCACCCCAAAGTCAATTGCCAGTATCAGTGGAAATTCAGCAATTAGCGACTGCTAACCCTACTTGGCTAGGGTAGTCATTGGTTATTGGTTATTTGTGAATACAGAGCCATTAGGAAAGCGCATCAAGAGCATTTGCAGTTCTTATAATTGGCAATGGGAATTGGAACCACTGACTAGAAACAACAAAATCAATAACCACTAATAACAAATAACCAATAACCCTTCGACTACGCTCAGGGCACCGCAAATAACTAACAACTAATATAAATGAATTGCTTTAATCATGTGATAAGCAATCAAAAGTTGAGTCAAAGCTAACGGGTAACTTTGCAAAACTTCGCCAGTTGTACCCACAAGTTTACCAATTTCAGAATTGCCTTCGGTCGAGCAAAAGCCTCGCAAATGTGGCATTTCGTTACACAAAATCTTTTCCAATTCGTTTACCTGTTCGCTAGTAGCGTGGGAGTCTACTTCCAAGACATCAACGGGTTTTCCCATATCCCGATCGAGCTCTAAGCGAATTGCCGGTTTAAAATTATCACTACCTTGGCTTAAAATCTCAGTAAAATCTGGGTGAGGAATGGTCGGTCTCAGCACTAAACGGACGCTCAAATTTACTTCATTGTCCTCTTCTGGTAAGTAAAAAGTAACGACAACATCAGCAAACTTGCGCTGGGGACGAATAAAGTCTTCCGAATCATTTTCCCGCTTTTTCATTTCGGCGAGTACCTGTTCTTCAGTATAGCCACGCTTCATAATATCGCGCTTAACTTTCCACTGAGTTCGCAGTTCTTCTGGGGGAGCAAGATACACTTTTACGTCATAGGAATCGCGGATTGCACGAGTTGAATAACCCAGCAAACCTTCCACTATCACAAATTTGCTGGGCTTGATGTATTCCGGGGGGTCAAATGTACCTGTGCTGTGATTATAAATGGGTTTGAGAATAGCTTGACCGGTACGTAACAGACTTAGGTGCTGTTGCATGATATCTAGGTAATTGCAGTCAGGATGCAATGCTGTGAGCCCTATTTGGGCCCGCTGCGTCCTGTCGTAGCGGTGATAGTCATCGGTACAAATAATGGTGACATTTTCTGGTCCCAATACTTGTGCAATTCCCTTGGTCAGGGTGGTTTTGCCTGCTGCGCTGTCTCCGACAATACCCAGAATGATTGGTCGATCGCTCATGTTTTTCCCCCGCCAAACAATACTAATTTTTGTTGTAAACTTTAAATCTTATCAAAATTGTGTTCGATGCGATCGCTTAAGAAAGGAAGAAGGAAGAAGGAAGAAGTCACCCCCCCCAGCCCCCCCCCAAGGGGGGAAATTTAGGAAGAAGCAAGAAGGAAGAAGTCACCCCCCCCAGCCCCCCCAAGGGGGGAAATTTAGGAAGAAGGAAGAAGACCCTTCGACTTCGCTCAGGGAAAAAACTTCCTGTGCCCCATGCCTCATGCCCTTCCCCCATCCCCCTTGGGGGCAGGCAGGGTGGGGGGGTCAGGGGGGGTTCCCCATGCCCCATTGGTGTCAACTTAAGCCTGAGACCCTTGAGAAATCTGGGTTTTACGCCAAGTCTAGATCCCCCTAAATCCCCACCCCCCCAAGGGGGGAAGGGGGACGAAAGAGAAGACTCCTGTCCCCCCCTTCTTAAGGGGGGCTAGGGGGGATCTGGCCTTAATAGTCAAACAGCAGTCTCTGACTGGGTTTGACGTTAAGTTGACACCAATGCCCATGCCCCATACCCAACTACCAATGCCCAATTACCACTCATCCTTTTGTTTGTTACTGTAAGTTTCCCAATCTTCATATTCCTGGGAACGATACAAGGGTTCCGGTTCTATTTTTGATTCTAATTCTGGTACTATTTCTAATTCTGATTCTTCTGACTTTTGATAAATATTCAAAGGTTCGACGACGCGGGCGATCGCATCTTTAACAAAAGCCTTCACAAACTCATCTTTCCGATTTAATTGAAACTGCCTTTGCACTACTTCCGCAATCCCACCGTCACCCCAATCTTGGTCATGGCGAAAATATTCAATAAAACTTTTACCCGCAATTCTAGTTAAATAAGCTGCACTAACTGCTTGAATAGCCTTGCCAAGTACAAACCCAGCTACACTTAACTGAAGTGCCCTTGACACTATTTGAATTACACCTTCAACTATCCCCAAACTAGCTAATGTCTTTGCCAGAGAGAATGCCAATTCTTTAGCACGATCGATATTTAATTCACAACCATAAATCTTGCTAATTTCTACTACCATTTGAGCGTTAACTGCTGCTGTTGCCAGTAAATCTACCACTGGCAAAGGCGTGACTGCAATGACTCCTGCCCCAATCCACTGAAATCGCTCTACTACCTTATCAGCTTGCCGGCGCCTTTGAGCATCAATTAACTTGCGAGCTTGGTCTCCCAAGTGCTGAGATTGCAACAAAATATTATCAGCAATTAAATCTTCTCCTTCCGCTCGCAAAATCGCAGCAACGCGCCGAATTAATGGCATAATATCCGGGTCAGGCTGAAAAATTGTGCCGTTTTCCAGCCTGACTGGTTGAGGATTAGCGCTAATTTCTACCACATCCATTGCCGCTACCAAACCCTTAACTCGTTCCCGGAGTCTAGAGAGAATTTCATCTCTGTCGCTGTCGAGATAAAGGTCTATTTTATTAAAAACTACGATCGACCTTTTGCCAATTTCCGCCAAATTCCGCAGGGGTTCATATTCAGATTTTCGCAAATCGCCATCCAAAACAAATAAGATCAAATCAGCCCTCGCCGCCAACTGTCTTGCCAACTCCTCCCTGTAGGTGCCCGCTACTCCCGCTTCTAAGATGCCTGGGGTATCAGTAATTGCTAATTCTCGATCGATCCCTTTCAATTTGAGAGTGTAAGTTGCTTCAACTTCCGTAGTTCCCATCGGCGCGCCTACCTGTCCCGCCATCCTTCCCACCAGGGCATTCACCGCAGAAGTTTTGCCCGCAGAACCAGTACCGAACACGACTATCCGAATGCTACCACGAGCCATACTAGCTTCTATTTCTCGCGCTCTCAACAGCAAAGCTTGCCGTGCTACTTCATCTTGAATGCGATCGACTTGTTGCCGAATTGCTTTCAAATTTTCTGTAGCAGCTTCACTTTTTATCACCGGAACCTTGGGCTTAATCACCCGTTTTCCCTTAGTTTTTTGAGGAATTTTTAGCAGATTCAAGTAATAAACAATCGCAAATATTAGCGTACCCAAAAGTACCACGATCGCCAAAATCAGCAAATTAGCCAGCAGTGGAGACGCAGACCACGCAACTTGAGTATAAAGTCCAGTTAAGGAACTGACCAGCCCAATAACCAGCCCCAGGGTGAGGCAGATAGTCGCGATTAATGTTAACAGACGTGGCAAAGACATGAGCGAGAGCGACCAATAAAAAGCTTGATGCTTTGATTTTTACATTTTATTTTCTATAGTTGAGTAATCATAGTAAGGAACCAAAATTATGGGACTATTTGACCAAATTTTAAGTGCGATCGACAATCCCAACCAACAAGCAAGTCCCAATCAGTTGGGCGGTATTCTGAGTGCTGTAGAACAGTTGAGCGGCAACCAGGGCGTCGATGCGGGCACGACTGAGTTAGCAATGTCGGTTTTGGGCGGCTACGTGCGATCGGCTTTACAAGACGTGCGATCGCAATCTGGAGATGCACAAGCACAGCAAGTTGTCAACCAATTTAGCGGCACAAATCCCAATCCGCAAGCAGTACAAAGTTTATTCGGAAACAACCAGTTAACCCAAATAGTTCAGGATATCGCTCAAAGAACCGGCTTGAATAACTCCACAGTCCAAGCGATGATACCGGTTTTAGTACCCCTAGTGCTCAATTTGTTGCAAACCGGCAGCAACACCCAGAATCCTGCCTCTGGGGGAAATTCGGTTTTGAATGCGTTTTTAGATGCAGATGGAGACGGCGATGTAGATATTACAGACACAATTTCCATGGCTAGTCGCTTCTTAACTCACCGCAGTTAATTTGCGAATAGGGAATGGGGGAATGGGGAATTGGGAATTCGGCATTGTGAATTGGGCATTGTGAAGTCGAAGGACTTTCTTCCCTATTCCCAATTCCCTATTCCCAATTCCCTATTCCCTATTCCCTATTCCCTATTCCTTCTTTAACCCAAACCTAAATCAGTAACAGCACCAATACTGCTAGAAGAAACCAACTTAGCGTATTTAGCCAAAACTCCCCTGGTATAACGCGGCCCAGGAGCTTGCCAAGCAGTCCGTCGTTGCTCCAATTCGGCCTCAGAAACATTGAGTTGCAACAAGCGATTTTGAGCATCTATTGTGATTGAATCACCCTCTGCTACCAGAGCAATTGTGCCACCAACTTGTGCTTCCGGTGCAACGTGACCGACAACCATGCCGTAAGTCCCGCCAGAAAAACGGCCGTCCGTAATTAACCCTACGGAATCACCCAAACCAGCGCCAATAATTGCAGAAGTTGGTGCTAGCATTTCCCGCATTCCAGGCCCGCCTTTTGGCCCTTCGTAGCGGATCACAATCACATCTCCCGCTTGAATCTTGCCTGCCAAAATAGCATCCAGACAATTTTCTTCAGATTCAAATACTCGCGCCGGGCCGGTAATTGTCGGTTTTTTGACTCCGGTAATTTTAGCAACGGCTCCTTCTGTTGCCAAATTTCCTTTGAGAATTGCCAGGTGTCCTTGAGCGTAAAGTGGATTGTTCCAAGGACGAATCACATCTTGGTCGGTGCGAGGTTCCGCAGGAATATTTGCTAATACTTCGGCAACTGTTTTTCCTGTGATTGTGAGCGCATCTGGGTGGAGTAAACCTTTTTCTAGCAGCATTTTCATTACTTGGGGAATGCCGCCGGCTTTGTGCAAATCTGTCGCTACATATTTACCGCTGGGTTTGAGGTCGCACAGCACGGGAACTTTGGCTCGAATTGTTTCAAAATCGTCGAGGCACAGTTCAACACCCATCGCATTGGAAATAGCTAATAAATGGAGCACAGCATTGGTTGAACCGCCTACTGCCATGATCACCGCGATCGCATTTTCAAAGGCTTTACGAGTCAAAATTTGGCTAGGTAGCAACTGTTGGCGAATCGCTTCCACCAAAACGGTTGCCGATTCTGCCGCGCTGTCAGCCTTTTCAGCATCCTCAGCAGCCATTGTCGAAGAATAAGGCAAACTCATCCCCATCGCCTCAAAGGCGCTCGACATGGTATTTGCTGTGAACATTCCACCGCAGGAACCAGCGCCCGGACAAGCTTTTTGTTCTACTGCGGTGAGTTCCTCTTCGTCAATCTTGCCGGCGCTGAATTGACCGACAGCTTCAAAAGCGCTGACCACAGTTAAATCCCGTCCGTTGTGGTGTCCTGGTTTAATGGTGCCACCGTAGACAAAAATAGCAGGAATGTTCATGCGGGCGATCGCAATCATCGCCCCCGGCATATTCTTATCGCAACCGCCCACAGCCAGCACACCGTCCATACTTTGACCATTGCAAACAGTTTCGATAGAATCAGCAATCACGTCTCTCGACACCAGAGAATATTTCATCCCTTCAGTTCCCATCGAGATCCCGTCGCTGATCGTAATCGTACCAAACATCTGTGGCATCGCGCCCGCTTCCTTTGTAGCCGCAATCGCCCGCATAGCCAGTTCGTTCAATCCCATATTGCAGGGTGTAATCGTACTGTACCCGTTAGCAATTCCCACAATCGGTTTAGTGAAATCGCCATCACCAAAACCAACAGCCCGCAGCATCGCCCGGTTGGGCGCACGCTGTACGCCTCCAGTCACAGCTTGGCTTCTCAAATTTTCAGGCATTGTGACATACTCCTACATTCATCATGCTTCACTTGACAGTGATACTTTTAATTGGGACAATCTCCGACATTCCGAAACAATCCCAAGATAGCACACTCAATAAAATTCCCAATTCATCATCGCTCTTGCTGATTTAGAGTCGATCTTTCTACTACCTTTTGCCACTATTTGAGATTTTTCCAACTCTCAAATACCTTTCCAAAGCATTCGAGCCAGATGCGAAACTGATATCAAGATGCGTCGTTAATAGACTTAGCCAGACAGGGATTATTAGCCATATTTTTAATTCTCAAATCGACCTAGGCTATCTTCTCGTTTGACGCTCACTACGCACCTTGCAAGTTTGATTGCATGGTACAATACGATTGCCTATTTATTTTGAGGTGGCGGTTACTTAAAATCTGTCTGGCTTTGCCGCTATTTTTTGAACCTTTTATTTTTCTAGATATCCGACGTTGACATAGCGCAGTATTTGTTTAAGTTGTATTTACCCACCTTTTTGTTGTCCATCCAATAGCGTATGCAGCTATTGCCGACAAACTCGGTGGTACGAATTGCTTCATCTACTGCCGTCAACTGACTAGATTTTCCCTAGGCTTTGAATTCAAAAACTAGCATTATTCTACCTCCCACATTATGCTACAAGTTCTAGCGTATAAGAGTTGGTGGCGTAACAAAGCTTTACAATTCAAGGCTTCCTATCGGGCGATGTGCTGCCCTTTGGCGGAGCGGGCCAACCGCGTAGCCGAAGTAACGGGGTTTTAAACCCCATTTCCCCATCGAGGTACACAATACTTTGAGCCTTGCAAAAATTTTACCGATACTGATACTACAGTGTACAGGGTGAATACCCTGGTTATCTGGGATGATGTGTATGGTATGACCCATCACTCTCAAACGTTTGAAACAAAAAATTGCGAGGCGAATCACATGGAGGCCGATCTAATTCTGAGGCAATATGCGGCCGGAGAAAGAATTTTTCGAGAGATTAACCTCGCGGGGGCTGACCTCAAAGGGGTAGACCTCAGCGAGGCTAACTTTACCAGAGCCAATTTCCAGCAGGCGAATCTCAAAGGTGCTAACCTCACCGGAGCCAACCTGCGCGAGGTGAAACTGGCTGGGGTGGACTTGACTGAAGCTAACCTCTGCGAAGCAAATTTGATTGGAACTGATTTGAGTCGCGCTAATCTGAGTGGTGCCAACCTTACTGGAGCGAACCTGCGTGGCTCAATGGCGAGGGAAGTCAACATGAGCAAGGCTAACTTGACGGAAGCTAATTTGACCGAAGCCAACTTTACTGAAGCGAATTTGTTTGCAGCCAACTTAACGGACGCTAGCATGATCCGCACTAATTTGATGAAAGCCAATTTGAGTTGGTCAACTCTCAAAGCGGTAAACCTGACAAATGCTATCCTGAGCGAGTCGGTTTTGGAAAGAGCTAATCTGACAAAGGCAATTCTCAGCGGGGCAATTCTCACCGGAGCCAACCTGACTGGTGCAGACTTGCGCGAAGTAAAAATGATTGGTGCTAATCTCAGCGAAGCTAATCTTAATAATGCTAATTTGAGAGTAGCTAATATCAGTTGGTCTAGCCTCCGGGGAGCTAACTTGAGCGGTGCTAATTTGTATCGCGCACAACTTTGTTGGTCTAATTTGAGCGGAGCGGTACTCGTAGAAACTGTTTTGATTGATGCTAACCTCAATCGAGCTAACTTCCGGGATGCAGATTTAAGACGGGCGATTATGCCTGACGGCACAACTAATGATGCTTAAAAAGTTGTAAGTTGAGTGTTAAACATTAACCGTTGACAAATGTTATTGGTTATTAGTTATTGGTGATTAGCATCCCCAAGCGAATCACAAATAACAAATAACAAATAACAAATAACTACTAACTACTAACTAATGACTGTCAGCGAATTATTGATTCTGGGTGCGGCTGGACTTTTGGCAGGAATTCTAGCAGGATTTTTGGGCATCGGCGGTGGCACGATGCTCGTACCTTTGTTGGTTGCTCTCAACTACGCGCCGGTGGAAGCTGTGGCTACGAGCGGTTATTCCATCGTAATTACAGCTATTTCTGGCAGTTTCCAGAATTGGCGCATGGGTTACTTCAGTTTGAGTCAGGTAGCAGGAATTGGTTTTCCTGCGGTAATAACAGCACAAATCGGTGTTTATTTGGCGGGAATATTTCCGCCTTACTTGTTGTTAATTGCTTTTGGGATGTTGCTGTTACTGAATATTTATTTAATTCAAGTTCGCAAATATCTGACAGAAGCAAAAAAAATGCCAGAGGGACAACAGGGTATGGGAGGAGAAACGGGACAAGGGGAAAATTCCCCATTGCCGATTTCTGATTCCCGAATCCCGAATCATCCCCATTTTTTGTTTAATCGAACTTTGGCCAAAGTTACCACTGGTGGTTTGGCTGGTTTATTAGCAGGGTTGTTCGGTGTAGGCGGGGGTGTGATTATGGTGCCACTGCAAATTTTGCTCTTAGGAGAAAGTATTAAAACAGCTATTCAAACGAGCTTGGGCGTAATTGTGATCACTGCTATTTCAGCGACTTTGGGACACGCGGCGCGTGGGAATGTTTTGTGGAATGTGGGTTTGATTCTGGGCGCTGGTGGATTGTTGGGTGCCCAGGTTAGCACTCGGTTTTTGCCAAAATTATCCGATCGTCTAGTTAGTTTAGCCTTTCGATCGCTCTTGGCGCTTTTATCGGTTTATGTTTTTTGGCAAGCTTGGCAAAAATTTACTCACACTTAACTTTTCACTGATAGCTGCTTCACGGCGCGAGTCAGGCGCTGCAAATAAGGCTTGACAATTTGTTGATTTTGTCGCTGCAATTGGGAAACTTGCTCTTGCAATTGCTGAATCTCGGTTTGCAGTGTCGCTACATCTATGGTGGGTCGATCGAGCAAAACTTGCAATTGGCCCAGGGAACTTTGGATTTGATTAAAGTCTATCTCCTCCGATCGCTGCTGCAACTCTGCTGTCATATTTTTAACTTCCGTTAACTTTTCGTCCATCAACAAAAACCGGACATTCACATTTTCCCAATCTAATTCTCTCAGGGCGCTATTTTCCAAACGGACGAGTTTTTGCTGCAACTCTCCGAGGATAGTGTCTATTTCCTCAGAGTCAGCCGGATGCGCCTGCATTTGCTGTTGCAGGGAAGTCAGGGTGGCCTGTATATCAGGGATGGCGTGGGATTCTAAACTGCGAAGTTGCTGCTGCAAGTCAGAGAAGGTGGTATGGAGTTCCTTCGATTCTCCCGGAAGTGTCTGAACTTGCTGTTGGAGGGACTTTACTGTCAATTCTACGCCTGCGATCGCAGAATTTGCCTTTTGCTGCATTTTTTGCTCGAAACGTTGGCGATTGAGGAAATTCAGCGACAGTGCAGCGGTTAAAGGAGCCGCAGCGTAGATAATTTGCCCTGACAATGCTGCGACAATCGTGCCAATAGCTGAACCGGCTATGGATGCGTATTCTGCGACTTCTACCCAGTCTCGCTGGTTTGAGGAGCTTCTGAGGGCTGGGAATGATACGTCGTTCATTTTCTGCATAGTTGCGGATTAACCTTTTAGTCGTGTGGTAGATTGCGATCGGGATTAGGTTAAACTCAAGAGCTTGTACCAAAAATCCTACATCCAAATCCTACATCCAAAATCAGAAATCAGTTTGTCAGCCACCAGTCAGGAGGTATAAAAAAAATGGGTCTCAAAATTATTGAAAGCTATGACGGCAGTTTTGTCCTCGAACCGAGTGCTAAAGCTGTACTGTTGAGTTTATTAACCGCTGAAAGTTTCCAGACACAAGTAGCACAACAATTGCACTGCTCGCGCATTGAGTTTACCAACTTACTTTTTCAGCCAGTCCCTTACAGCACCGAGACTCCCAAGGGAATGCCTGCGGAGTTTGAAAAGTATCACAATCACAGCGATTTTGCGATCGTGAATGTGCCACCTAATTTCATGTTCCAAGCCAAAGTCTTTAAGCCCAGTCGGCTCTGTGCCATTTATCGAGTATTTAATACTTAGCTACAAACAGTTTACCAATTAGCTCAAACCTAGTTAATCTCTGATTTAACTATCAAATATTACATCTAAAATCTCAAATAGAATGACAGAAGACATTCCCACATTAGCTAGCTTAGAATTCTTTCCCTACATCGATGCTGAGGGAAAATTACCAGAATTTGTACATGGAAAAATAGGCGTTTGCGCGATTTTCGACAGCGATAAAGTCCTCCAATTTGTGGGATATTCTCGCGATATTTACCTCAGCCTGAAACAATATCTAGTGCGCCAACACCAACACTGCTACTGGCTGAAAGTCCAAATAATCGATCGACCAAACCGCACTATTCTAGAAAATATCCGACAAAGTTGGATTGCCGAAAACGGTTCGGAGCCTGCGGGTAATGGTGTCGATGCTGGGAAGTGGAACGATCCCATCGATACCAAAACTGTAATGACAGTCGAAGAAATAGCAAATTATGAAGCTATTATTATCGATGAACTTGCCAAAGATAAATTGTTGAAAAATGTAGCGCGACGGGTAGAAAATGAAATCTTATCCCAACTCAAATCCCGTGGTGTTACGGAAGAAATTCGATTTAATCCTAAACTGAAAACTAGCGGATTGCTAGATTTGAAGTAAATTTGAAGTAAAGCAGAACCCCCTTTCAATTATCCCTTAAATACCCGACTGCTTCTGTGTAGTTGGGTATTTGGTTTTAGGCGAATTTTTAAGATAGTTAGGGACACCAGACTGGTCTGAAAGCGCGTTGTTACCAAGTTTTTGGGATGCAATAAGTAAATCCACTAGACATCTCCTAAAAAGCGAGTCTTGAACAGGCAGGCGGTGTCAGCCAGCGTAGTCGAAGGGTCGAAGGGATGCCTGTTCCACAATAATTATGGGAGATGTCTAATTAATTAGCGGTTTCTGCCCTTCTTCCCGGTTCCCCTGAGCCCTTCGGCTACGCTCAGGATAAACTCCGTCGAAGCGCCTTCTTCCTTCTCCCATACAAAAAACATTGATTCTCAAGTTGGGCTGATCGGGGCCAAAATATTATGAATGTAAATCGTATTGCTATTGTTGCATCTGCCTTCTGCCTTCTTCCTGGAACATCTGCTTGACATTCAAAATACCCAATGGATATGAAACCAACTCTTTTGAACAACCGCTATCGCATTATTGCCAAACTCGGCACTGGGGGTTTTGGGGAAACTTTTCTAGCCCAAGATACTCAAATGCCTTCAGCTCGCTGCTGTGTACTCAAGCAGTTAAAGCCTACTGCTAAAAATCCTCAAATTTTACATTTAGTTCAACAGCGGTTTAAACGGGAAGCTGCCATTTTGGAACTACTCAACGAACGGAAATATAGAATTCCCCAACTTTACGCTTATTTTGAAGAGTCTGGGCAATTTTATTTAGTTCAAGAATGGATTGACGGGGAAAATCTGGCGCGTAAGATACAAGAACAAGGACTGTGCAGCGAGGGAACTGTAAAATCCATATTAATCAGTGTATTGGAAATTCTTGATTATATTCACGCTCATGGCATTATTCACAGGGATATTAAGCCTGACAATATTTTGTTGAGAAAGCGAGATGGACAGCCAGTGCTGATTGATTTTGGAGCGGTGAAAGAAACGATGGCAACCGCGGAGAACTCTGCGGAAAATTCCCGCTCTATCCTGATAGGTACTCCTGGATTTATGGCATCGGAACAGGCAAACGGACGACCCATTTATGCTAGTGATTTATTTAGCTTGGGATTGACTGCGATTTATTTACTAACTGGGAAGATTCCTCAAGAATTAGAAGTAGATGCGGAAACAGGAGAGTTTGTTTGGCGGCATTTGGCTGGCAATATTAGTTATAGTTTGGCAGCAATTTTGGATAAGGCAATTCGGTTTCACCCGCGCGATCGCTATGCAACTGCTAGGGAAATGTTAGCAGAAATACAAGGAGCGCTCAGTGCGATTCCTGACACAGAATTTTCCCTGCCATTGCCCACAGTTGCCGAATTCAAATTCCATAGTCAGCAAGCTTTTTGGGCAGATTTAATTGATTTCAAAAAAATTACTTTACTGGGGGGATTACTGGGAGCTTTAGCAAGTTTTGCTTTTGTGCTTAAAAGTCCAGAAACCAATCTCAATTATTCCATGGAAAAACTGATTCCTCTTGCCAAACAAGAACAGCTAATTCCCAATAAGTAAGAGAGGTAGATCCTTGAGATGACAACACTTGACTTAGGCCCTGGTTATCAATTAATTAGCAAATGCCCACTCCGGGCGATCGCAATTCACCACCAAATTCCCTGTCCCAACCCGTTTTTTCCATAAATCCACAAGCTATGATTTGGTGTTGGGAACCTTTCAGAAATCTCAATGCTGAACACAAAAACAATTCTTTCGAGTCTACTGCTATTTATCCCGATTTCCATTGCCGGACACTTCCTGGAATGGGAATCCTCCACAATCTTCATCACATCGGCCCTAGCCATCATCCCCCTAGCGGCCTGGATGGGTACTGCCACCGAAGAAATCGCCGTCGTCCTAGGCGAAAACTTGGGGGGTTTGCTCAATGCTACCTTCGGAAATGCCACTGAACTGATTATCGGCATCGTCGCCTTGAATGCCGGACTGATCGATGTGGTCAAAGCCAGCATCACCGGTTCGATTATCGGCAACCTGCTGCTAGTAATGGGACTTGCCATGCTCCTGGGTGGCTTGCGCTACAAAGAACAAGAATTTCAGCCCGTAGTCGCCCGTTTGAACGCTTCGGCGATGAACTTAGCCGTAATTGCAATTTTGGTGCCGACAGCAGTTGATGTCACCTCGAAAGGCATCGATCCAGAGACGATGCAAACACTCTCTAGCGCCGTGGCGGTAGTCCTGATCCTAGTTTACGTGCTGACACTGCTGTTTTCCATGAAAACTCACACCTATCTCTACGATGCCGGGGTAGCTGAGAGCGAAATCCTGGAAGGACTAGCCGACAGCAATTTAGCAGGAGACAATCCCGAACACAAAGTCAATCTACCACTGTGGATTGGGGTGCTGTTGGTGTGTACCCTGATGGTAGCTGCGGAGTCCGAACTGCTAGTCGGTACTCTAGAAGAAGCAACGGCCCGTTTGGGACTGAGTGCATTGTTTACTGGGGTGATTGTAGTTCCGATTATTGGTAACGCGGCTGAACACGCTACAGCAGTCACGGTGGCGATGAAAAATAAAATGGATTTGTCGGTTTCTGTGGCGGTTGGTTCGAGTTTGCAAATTGCTCTGTTTGTTGCTCCAGTGTTGGTTTTGGCAGGTTTTGTCCTGGGAAAACCGATGGACTTGAACTTTAATCCGTTTGAGCTTGTAGCGGTGATGGTAGCGGTGCTGATTGCTAATTCGATCAGTTCTGACGGTAAGTCTAACTGGCTCGAAGGTACTTTGCTGCTGGCAGCTTATGCAGTTTTAGCCCTAGCGTTCTATTTTCACCCGGTAATTGACGGACTTGCCTAGATGCAAAAGGAGGGGGGAAGGGGCAGGGCTGTTTTATTCTCAGCAAGCATGGGGGGGTAGGCAAAGAAAGGCGCTACCCCTAAACAATCATCGTTTTCTTGAGAATGAAACCGCCGAGTCCCTCTCCCCCTCTCCCTCTCTCCCCCTCTCCCTCTGTGCCCCTCTTCCCTCTCTTCCAGCTTCGTTTTTCCGTCTTCCTTTGCAAGTGGTCGTTGCGATCGTACAATGGAAGAGTAAGTGCGATCCGTTCACAGGTCTCAACTGACCATGACAGCGTTAATTACCAGCAAATAGAAGCGTGCCTAATTAATAAGCCTAGTCTTCAATTTTTGCCGGTGTCTTCAACAAAAACAAACACAAAGCGCTGTCGTTGTGCGATCGCAATGTTAGATACCATGCTCAAAGATATTTCTGAAGAGTGTGTCATATTTGGATTCTCTCCAGATGTCAGAGAAAATCTGAATTGAAAGTATCAAGATGTTAAAGTAAACATTGATAAAGCAACCTCAACTAGGGTTATGTGGCTTCTGTGAGTTATTGCCTCAATCCCAAATGCCCGAATCCCTCCGATCCTGCCAATGCTGGTAAGTCCGCGTGTCTTCACTGCGGTTCAGAACTTTTGTTGCAAGGTAGATATCGCTTGGTCGCCCCTCTCGGAGGCGGGGGTTTTGGTAAAACTTTTGAAGTGGACGACAACGGCACCCGAAAAGTGCTCAAAGTCCTCCTCAAAGAACATCCCAAAGCTGTAGAACTTTTTAAGCAAGAAGCCGACGTATTGGTCAGGCTGAGACATCCGGGCATTCCGAAAGTAGACCGCGACGGTTATTTTATATTTTCCCCTGCTAACACCACGGAGTCTTTTCACTGTCTGATCATGGAGAAAATTGCCGGTGCTAATTTGCAGGACTGGCTGAAACATCGGGGTCGCCCGATTACTCAAGAACTGGCTGTTAATTGGTTGAAACAACTGTCGGAAATTTTAGATCTGGTTCACAGACTGAATTATTTTCACAGGGACATCAAGCCGCACAATATTATGTGCAAGCCAAACGGTCAGTTGGTGCTGATTGACTTCGGGACTGCTAGGGAAGTGTCGGCGACTTATTTCGCCAAAGTGGGTCAGGGCGGAAATGTGACGGGTATTGTTTCTCCTGGTTACACACCGCCGGAACAAACCAATGGTAAGGCCGTTCCGCAGTCAGATTTTTTTGCTCTGGGACGCACTTTTGTTTATTTACTGACGGGGAAACCACCGACGGCTTTTCCTGAGAATCCACGCACGGGTAAATTGATGTGGCGCAAAGGGGCTCCTCAAGTTTCCGATCCTGTGGCGAATGTGATTGACTATTTGATGGCGCCTTTTCCGGGAAATCGACCTCAAAGTCCACAGGTTGTTTTACAGTGCTTGGAAGAAATTAATCTGGATGAGGGGGAGCCTGAGTTGCCAACTCAGTTACCGACGACTGGTCAAACTAAAATTCGGGCGAATCCTGGCGTGTCTGGGATGACTAAGCAGAGTTCGGGAAATCGGCTCAGACCGCTGAGCTCTGGCTTGAAGAAGTCTGGTTCAGACAGGTTTGAGTGGAAAAACAAGTTGCTGGCTGGCGCTGCTGTGTTACTGGTGGCTGTGGGCGGGTCTCAAATTTACGGTTCTCTGCGTTATAAGGTATTTCCGGCAAATCCCATGTGGCTGCTTTCTAGTTTGCCTAGCAGTCAGTTTTTGGAAAATAGTTTGGATAATGTCGGGAGTGTAAATAACATCGCCCTTTCTGCGGATGGTAAAACTTTGGTCAGTGCCAGTTTTGGCACGATTAGAATTTGGAATCTGACGACGGGAGAGGTGGTGAAGACGCTCAATCAAGTGCATTCTAAAAAATCGGTGAATGCTCTGGCAGTGAGTCCCAATGGCGAAATTTTAGCTAGTGGTGGCGACGATAATAATGTGATTTTGTGGGATTTAAAAAACGGTCGGCGGATGCTGACAATTCCCGCTCACAGCCGCGGGGTGAATGCGATCGCTTTCAGCCGAGACGGTCAGACTATGGCTAGTGCTAGTGATGATAAAACTGTTCGCTTGTGGAATGTCAGAACGGGAAGTAAGTTGTTGACTTTGATGGGTCACGGGGGAGGAGTAAATGCGATCGCCTTTAGCCCAGACGGTCAAACTTTGGCTAGTGGCAGCGAAGACAAGACTGTACGTTTGTGGAATGTCAAAAGCGGAGATGTCAGAAGAATTCTCGCCGGTCATGGGCGGGCTGTGAATGCGGTGGCTTTTAGCCCCAATGGGCAAGTTGTGGCTAGTGGTAGCAGTGACAATACTATCCGTTTGTGGAACGCACAAAATGGCAAACGGACTCGCACGCTGGAAGGGCATGGAAGTTGGGTCAGGGCGATCGCTTTTAGCCCGGATAACCGCTCTTTAATCAGTGGTGGTGCGGATATTATAGTTTGGGATGTCAAGACCGGACAAGAAAGAAGCACTCTTTCTGGTCACAGTCAGTTTGTGAATTCTATTGCGATTAGTAAAAATAGCAAAAACTTAGTCAGTGGTAGTCCCGATCGCACGATTAAGATTTGGCGAATTCCTTAGAACGAGATTACGAAACAATTCCGCGCCCATTTTTCGCAAATTCATCAACAGTTTGCTGTGACAATTCATGAAGGGCGATCGCCTGCAATACATCCAAAGGCAATGTCAAATGATGTGCTCCAGCTAATAAAGTCTGCACTGCTTCTTCCGGCGATTTAATGCTAGCTGCTAAAATTTCAGTATTAGTTTTTTTCAAGACATTTGCCATATCCCTGACTAGGGCAAAACCGTCTCCCAAAAGTCTGGTGGCGCGATTCACATAGGCGATCGCATATTTTGCCCCCGCGGCTGCTGACACAACTGCTTGGGAGGGGCTGTAAATAGCTGTAACCGCGCAAGGAATTTCCGGTGATAGGTGTGCTACTGCTTGGAAACCGGGGATGGTGGCGGGAATTTTTAAGACTGTTTGCTGTCCAATTAATTCAAAAGCTGCTTTTCCTTCTGCTACCATCCCATCAAAATCAGATGCTGTTAGCTGATAATACAATTCCCCTGGAATGATTTGTGCC